>CAIPNE010000607.1 GCA_903866355.1 uncultured Gammaproteobacteria bacterium | reverse complement strand
CCTGAAATTGTGGCGAAATTCAAAGACTGCGGCGTGACCATGCTGGATAGTCCCGCAGAAGTGGTCCCGACCTCGTTGCGTTATTTAGGGCTGCCCACGGGGAGTCAGAACGCGGCGGACCTCGCGAAGGCCGAAGCACTGATGATGACGGTTCGTCCGAGCATTAAATATTTTCATTCCTCGCAGTACATCAACGATCTGGCGAATGGCGAAATTTGCTTGGTGATGGGCTGGAGCGGGGATGTGTTTATCGCGCGTGACCGGGCGGCCGAGGCCAAAAATGGCAACGAGATCGCCTATTTCATTCCGCGCGAAGGCGCGCTGATGTGGTTTGACACCATGGGCATCCCCAAAGACGCCAAGCACACAGAAAACGCCTATAAGTTCCTCGATTACGTGATGCGCCCCAAGGTCATTGCCGAGGTGTCCAATCTGGTGAAATACCCCAACGGTAACGCGGCCTCGACCCAGTATGTGGAGGAAGCCATTCGCAACGATCCGGCCATTTATCCAGATGCCGCGACCAAGGCGAACCTCTTTCCCAACGTGGTTAACACCCCAGAGTACGACCGCCTAGCCACCCGCGCCTGGACTCGCATTAAGACCAACCAATAGCGGTCCAACTGCGCCGGGTGAGGAGGGGAGCACTGCATGCACGATAGAAAGCCCGAAACCTTGGTCACCGAGCCGTGGCGCGACCCCACGGCCGTGCCCTATATCTCGTTGCGACACGTCACCAAACGTTTTGGCAACTTCACGGCTGTGAGCGAAGTGTCACTCGACGTCTATCGGCAAGAGCTTTTTTGTTTATTGGGTGGGTCGGGCTGCGGCAAAAGTACGCTGTTGCGCATGCTCGCGGGTTTTGAAGAACCTACCAGCGGCCAGATTTTTATCGATGGTCAAGATATGGCCGGCATTCCGCCTTACCGCCGGCCGGTCAATATGATGTTCCAGTCCTACGCGTTGTTCCCGCATATGTCGGTAGAAGACTACGTCGCGTTTGGTCTCAAACAAGACGCCACCCCCCGGCGCGAAATCCGCGAGCGCGTGGCCGCCATGCTGGAACTGGTGAAACTCTCGGCTTTTTCGCGGCGTAAGCCGCATCAGTTGTCGGGCGGGCAGCGGCAGCGCGTGGCACTGGCGCGCTCGCTGGTTAAAGAACCTAAGCTTTTGTTGCTCGACGAACCCCTGGGCGCGCTCGACCGCAAACTGCGCGAATCCACCCAATACGAGCTGATGAATCTGCAAGACAAACTGGGCGTCACGTTTATCGTGGTCACCCACGACCAAGAAGAAGCCATGATGCTGGCATCGCGCATTGGGGTGATGAATCTCGGGCACATTGTCCAAGTGGGTACGCCGACCGAAATCTACGAATTTCCGACCAGCCGTTTTGTGGCGGACTTTATCGGGTCGGTCAATATGTTTGCGGGTCAGGTCATCGCGGAAGACAGCCACTTTGTGCGCATCGCCGCGCCGGAGGCTGGTTGCACGATATTTATCGACCACGGGGTGGCCGCGCCACCCAACGCGCAGCTGTGGGTGGCGCTGCGCCCGGAGAAAATCAACATCAGCCGCGAGCCGCCGGCCAACCCCACCGAAAACTGCATGCAGGGGGTGGTGGATGGCATCGCCTATATGGGCGACATGTCGGTTTTCCATGTGAAGCTGGATACGGGCCGTATGGTGAACGTGACCCGCGCTAATCTTATCCGGCACGCCGAAGACACCCTCACTTGGGACGACCGCGTGTGGCTGCATTGGCACCCGGCCAGTGGCGTGGTGCTCACCACATGAAGCGCGCGCCGCCGCTGCCGCTAGGCGACCGTCTCGCCAGTGGTGAAGGCGTAGGCTCACGTTTGCTGGTGAACCTAGCCCCCTTGCGGGTGGCCTTAAACCTGCTGGCGCGGGTCCCGCTCTCGGGGCGAGACTGCGTCATTGTTCTGCCTTATTTGTGGCTGACGCTGTTTTTCATGATCCCCTTTGTGATCGTGTTAAAAATTTCCTTCGCCGATCAACTCATCGCGCAACCCCCGTACTCCGCGCTGTTCGAGTGGGCCACGCAGGGCTACCTG
>CAIPNE010000606.1 GCA_903866355.1 uncultured Gammaproteobacteria bacterium | reverse complement strand
GTGGGATCCCACAGCACGCGCAAAGCCGCCACCCCGGTGCCTAGCAGATGACGCTGCTGAGCCATTTTCAGGAGCAATGCCGCCCGCCCCTCAAAGCCACTCCCCCACACCACCGCCGCGTGAGGCGCGCGCGCGCAGAGTTGCCGCAGCACCGTGAGCAATCCAGCGGCGTCCAAGCACAGCCCCGGGCGCGTTGGCAGCGCCGCCCAACAGGTGGCTAAATTCAGGGTGTCGAGGTCACCAAAAACATCCGCCACTAACGCGCGGTAACCGGCGGCCCGCGCCGCCGCGGCAAGCTGCCGTCCGGCACGCGCAAAAATGAGGACCTCGCGTGGCTCAGGCGCCAAGGGTGCGCCCCGCTTGTACAGGGGCTTGCGCACAGGCTAGGCGTCGCGGTGGCGCCGCGACGTCTAACGGCATTAGCACGCCGCGGTGGCGCCCACCCTTAACGGCACCCACCACCGGTGCACCCCAACCCGCGGCCCGCGCGTTTGTCACCCCGCTCCCGGTGCTAGCGCGGCGCGCTAAGCCAACCCCATCCCCGACCGCCCGTACGGCGTTCAGCATTTCGGCAGCCAGCGGCACAGCACGCTGTTCAATGGTAATTCTCGGCCGTCGCACTGCGCCTGCGTGCGCAAAAAAAGGCTGTCTGGGGTCAGGATATGAATGGCGTCAGGCGCTAGATTGCCGTGCGCGACGCATACCTCGCCGGGCGCCGCAGGGGTCATGCGGGCATCACAGGATGGGCGTATTGAGCTGGGCTGAATGCCGGCGTCGAATAGCGGGCTTGCATGGCATCACGCTTAGCTTATGACAGCGATCGACCCGGCCATTGGCACGGCACCCGACGGGGGGCGATCGCACCGCGTATGGCGCGCGCCGGTATTGCTGCCCGCCACGATTTGACAACGTAGTCCAGCCCCTATCCATTGGCCACAAGCCTCGGCCACCGCCTCGGCAACGGCGGCATTGGGGGTAAAAATAAACCCAGTGGGTCCCCAGGAACTTTGCCCGATGCCGGGTAAATCAAACGCGCGCGCGAGTTCCATCAGCGCGGCACCCACCCTGGCGCTGGTGTAGATGCCCCCTTGTTTGGGTGCGAAATGCGCACCAATCAGCGCCTGAATCTGCGCCAAATGAGCGCTAAAAGCGCGAAAATCGCTCTCCGCCACCGCCGGCAACAAACCTACCAGCACCATGCGCGCAAGCCGTTCGGCGCTCGCCGCTCGCATCGTCGGCAAACTGTCAAATGCGGCTCGCTCGGGCGCGCCGCTCAAGCCTTGAGTGCGCTCGTCGAATAACAGCAAACAGCGCCACGCGGCGGGGAAGCTCAGTCGCGCCAACACCGGTGGCGTGGTGGTAGTCGGACCGCGCCCGCCATCGACAATAAACCCCCCCTCTTCGAAAGCCGCGATGCCGATTCCGGAGCGTTCACCACGCCCCATTAGCGCGGCCAGTTCGCGTGGTGAACGCGCCAAACCCAACGCCCCCGCGCCGGCCGCGGCGATCGCTAACGCCAGTTGCGTGCCAGACCCTAGACCGACATGCGCCGGGGGTAAGGCGTGCGTGATCAAATGCAAGCCACGTTGGTCAGCAGTTGCTGCCAGCAGCCGACGAGCGATGGGCGCAACCCGCTCGGCGGCCAAACCCTCAAGCTGAAGCACCGCGGCTGGCGCGGCCCAGACTTGCGCATCCAATTCGCTAACCGCCAACCCAATACTGCCAAAACGACGCCCCAAGCCGCCGTGCATATCCACAAAGCCCAGATGCAAACGTGCCGGTGCGCTAACAAAATGTCCCAGATCAGCGTGAATGTGCGTCAAACGAGGTGCCTATCCTGTCAGGGTGGTGGGCGGTGATATTAACCTAGCGGTGGGTTGCGGCTGCGGCCCATCCTGGGGTGGTCGGAAAATCGATGCGAAGCGCAGCTGCCTGCTAGACTTGGCCGGCGATTCTGCACTGCCAGCTGCCGAGGGAAAACACCATGGATTTTACCTACAACGATAAAAGCCGCCAGTTACTCGACCAGATCCGCGCCTTCATGCAAGCCCATATCTACCCCATCGAGCAGGATATTTATGACTTCAATCACGACCCCGCGAACCTCTGGGTACCCGCACCGCAGATCGCAGCCCTCAAGGCCCGCGCCCGGGCACAGGGGCTGTGGAATCTGTTCCTGCCCCACGAATATGTCGATTACAGCCCCGGGCTGACCAACCTCGATTACGCACCGCTGGCCGAAGAAATGGGGCGGGTGCGCTGGGCCTCGGAGGTTTTTAATTGCAGTGCACCGGATACCGGCAACATGGAGGTGCTGGCCCGTTACGGCACACCGGCACAAAAGAAACGTTGGCTTGAACCGCTGCTCGCCGGGGAAATTCGCTCTTCGTACCTGATGACCGAACCCCAGGTGGCGTCCTCGGATGCGACCAATATCGAGACCTCCATCACTCGCGATGGGGACGAATACGTCATTAACGGGCGTAAATGGTGGAGCTCCTGCGTGTTTGATCCGCGCAATAAAATCTATGTGTTGATGGGCAAAACAGACCCACAGGCCGCTCGTCACGCACAACAATCCATGGTGTTGATTCCCGCTGGCACGCCGGGCTTCACCATCGTGCGCCCCCTGCGCGTGCTCAACGACCTGCACTCGCCCCACGGCCATGGCGAAGTGCGCATGACCAATCTGCGCGTACCGGTGGAAAATTTGCTGCTGGGTGAAGGACGGGGTTTTGAGATCGCGCAGGGCCGCCTAGGCCCTGGTCGTATCCACCCTTGCATGCGGCTAGTCGGTGCGGCCCAGCGCGCGCTCGAGAACATGTGCGAACGGGTGGAGAACCGGGTGGCCTTCGGCAAAAAAATCTCC
>CAIPNE010000605.1 GCA_903866355.1 uncultured Gammaproteobacteria bacterium | reverse complement strand
TCGTCCAGCGCATCGAGCGCGATGATGGTATGGCCGACGCGGGGAATGTCTTCACAGAACTCGTTGGCGCCGGAGATCTCCGGCTGATAGCCCGTGAAGTGCATGACGTAGCGCCCCAGCCGCAGCTTGCAAACATCTTTGTCCATACTCAAACCACCATGGGCGCTGACGCTCTGCCCAATCGTGCACAGGGCAATGGCCACCCACAGGGTGCTAAAGCGCTGGGTGCGAGTCATTAGCTGCCGACGAACACCGGCACGATGGCACCCGACACATTGGCGATGGCGCGTTGACCCGCCGCGTCGTAGAAAAACAGCAGGCCGCCGACCCGGTTATCCGGATCGCTCAGCAAACTGGTGAGCCTTTCTGTTTCCCACACTGCATCGGTGGCCTCGATAAGCATGGAACGGGTTTCGTGGGGTGCGATGGGCGTGGCGTCAGGTAGGGTGAGTCCGGTACGTGGCAGTAAATCTGCCGGATAGTTAGCCGCCACCCGGGCCATCGCGGCGGGCAACGCGTGATTAACAAAACGTAAGTTGGAGGTCATGAACTCGCCCACTTGTACCGGCCGGTCTAGCGGGTTGTGGATGGTCACGTTGAGTTTCATGGAGCGTCCGGGCACATCGTAGGTAGCACGTTTAACGGTGACCACAATTTCCTGCGCTTCGCGCGGCAGCGGCTCCACGCGAAACTGCCCCGCCTGGAGCGGAATAGTGCGGGGGTATTTCTGCTCGGTCCAAGTCGCCGCGCCAAACACCACGAGCACGGTGAGCACCAGAAAAATGGCACCAAAGCGCCGGTCGGCGCGGGTAATGAGGGCTTCCTCGTGACCCAACTCCAAGGCCCTGAGACGCGTCATGAGCAACGGTCTACGCAGCCACCAGCCCGCAAAGGTCAACGCCATGAGAATCCAAAACCCCTCCCACCGGAGCACGGTATCCACGCCCCAAGTTTCTAGGTTGTCGATGTGCGTACCGTCGACGGTGGTGAGCGAGAGTTTAAAATCACGGTGGTCACCGGTCACATCTAGCCACTGGCCGGGCCCCAATAACGGCCCCGCGCCTTCCACGTTGACCATGGGATGCACGTGGTGACGACCGGGGATGCGGCCTTTCAACACGGTTTTAAATTCATAGTCCCGATTGAGCTGCAGCCGGCCAGACTGAATAGCAGGCGCCCCGTTGATGTAGCTCTCAACCCGCGCCAGCACCGGGCCCGGGGTGCCGTTGCCAAGGAATACCCGATCGGGCTGCGGGAGATTCGCCGGCCAGTCTTCGAACAGGCGGAAACGCCCCGAAACCACCACGTTTTCGTTCACGGCGATTTTTTCGGTAGTCCAGTGCACATCGTAAAACTGCGCCGTGCGCATGCGCAGGAACGGCTCTTGGTTACGTTCGCCGTGCGCCCACACCGCATGGCCACTCAACAGCAAAACCAGCGTCAACCAGCACTTTAAACCGGCCTCAATGCGCATCACGCGCCTCCGTAGCGCTGGTGGCTGAGAGGGGTTTTTCTCGCGGATAGCCAAACAGGTGTTTCCATCGGTTAGGCAGGGTGGTGACGCGCGTCAACAGCATGCCGATATGCCACCACAGCAGGTAGGTGAGCACGCACACAAAGCCCGAGAACGCCGAGGACACCCACGCGGAATGTCCCCCAAAAG
>CAIPNE010000604.1 GCA_903866355.1 uncultured Gammaproteobacteria bacterium | reverse complement strand
CCTATCTGACTCAGACATGGTTTGTGGCCATTTACACGGGCGTCAAGCCCAGGTGGTTGTTGTACCCGCTATCGGGAATCTACGCTGTTTCGCTGCTGTCCAATGCCTTGGGGGAACAGGCCTTTCAATTCAAGACCCTGGAGCGCATTAAATCTGTGACTTTGCCTTGGGGGGAAGTCATCAGCCTGGGCGTCGGACCTTCAAGCGCCTTGTTCATTCTGGGAACACTGTTGCTGTTCGTCTCCTTTGCATTTATGTTCTATGCGGCTGTGACGCATTTCCGCGCCAAGCGCAGCGGCCGAAGTTGGGCCATCCTGGTGGCCGTGTCCATCGGCGCTATCGGGGCCTTGCAAGGCATGTTGGTTCGATGGTCTGTCATCGATTTCATTCAATTGGGGCCCTACTGTTTCCTGGCCCTGGTTCTCGTGATGAGTGCGATCCTCAACCGGGAACAGGCTGACCAAAAGCAAGCCGTCGAGCGCGAACAAAACGCCATGCTGGAAAACGGATTGGCTGCCTTGGCCAAGATCGAGAACCACCGCATCATTTGGCATAACTTGGCCCTCCAGAGGATGTTGGGCTACGACAAAGATGAAATGCTTGGGATGCACGCTCGTGGTTTGTTTCCCAGCGACGCAGTATTTTCTGAAGTGACCAAGGCTGCCACGCCCTTGATGAGCCACAACAGTGTTTACCGCTCCGAAGTGCAGCTTGCATGCAAAGATGGAACAACGGTGTGGGCTTCCCTGAGCGGCGTGTTGTTGAACAACGCGACCCGAACTGGCATGTGGACGGCCATCGATATCACCGACCGGGTTCAACGCGAAGACCAACTTCGGCTCAGCGAGGTAATGCGGCGCAAGGCACAGGACATTGCCCGGTTTGGCAGCTATGCCACCGATCTGAAAACCGGCCTATGGCAAAGCAATCAGGTTCTGGATGCCATCTTCGGCATCGATGAGAATTTCCCGCATGACATTCCACATTGGATCGAGATCCTTGCGCCGGAGTACCGGCAAGCCGCCCTGGAGCACTACCTGGCAGTGGCGCGGGACCGCACCGAGTACCGGATGGATTACCAGATCATCCGCCCCCTGGACGGAGTGCGCCGCTGGGTGGCGGCCAATGGTGAGTTGTCCTATGACGAAGCGGGTGAGCCAGTCCAACTGATCGGCACGATCCAGGACATCACCGAACGCAAAGAGTACGAAATCGAGTTGGAGGAGCACAAAAAGAATCTGGAGGCGCTGGTCAAGTCCCGAACGATTGAACTGGAAAAGGCCAAGGAACAGGCAGAGGCGGCCAACGTTGCCAAGAGTGCATTCATTGCCAACATGAGCCACGAGATCCGCACCCCGATGAACGCGATCGTTGGCCTGACAGGCATTCTCAAACGCCATGGCGCGGACTCCAACCAAACCCAGAAGCTCGACCAGATCACCACCGCAGCACGGCACCTGCTGGGCATTCTCGATGGAATTCTGGACCTCTCCAAAATTGAGGCGGGCAAGTTCCAACTGGATGTTGCCCCCTTCGCTTTGGACGACCTCACCCGAAACACCATGATCCTGGTCGGCGACCATGCGGCGGTCAAGGGGCTAGATCTGCACATGGAAACATCGGATGCGCCCGCGTATTTTGTGGCTGACCAGACGCGCCTGCAGCAGGCCTTGCTCAACTACGTCAGCAATGCCATCAAGTTCACCGCACAAGGCTCAGTGCGTATTCATGTGCGCTGCGATGAGGAAACCGAGAAAGAATTCCTGTTGCGCTTTGAGGTGACTGACACGGGGGTCGGAATTCCACAAGAAGTGCTGCCGCGCATGTTTGGCAGTTTCGAGCAGGCAGACGCCACCACCACGCGGCGCTACGGAGGCACCGGGCTTGGCCTTGCCATCACCAAGGCATTCGCGCGGCTCATGGGTGGTGACGCAGGTGTACGCAGCGAGCTCGGAGCGGGCAGCAGCTTTTGGTTCACGGCGCGCGTGGGAAGGGCGAGCACGCCGTCCGCCACAGTAGACGCTTCGGACAGCGCCCAGGCGGAATCACTGCTACGAAAACACTACCACGGCACGCGAAAACTTCTGGCGGAAGACGATCCTGTCAATCAGCAAGTGGCCCTCATCTTGATGGAAGACGGTGGCCTGGTTGTGGATGTCGCTGAGGATGGTGCCCGGGCACTAGAAATGGCTGGGAGTCGCGCCTATCCACTGATTCTGATGGACATGCAAATGCCTCGCATGGATGGGCTGGAAGCAACGCGCCGTATCCGGCTGCTCGAAGCTTACGCCACTGTGCCCATTGTGGCCATGACCGGCAACGCCTTCAATGAAGACAGGGCGCGCTGCCGTGAAGCGGGCATGACTGGCTTTTTGTCCAAACCCGTGATGCCCGAAGATTTCTACGTTGCGGTTGCCAAGGCCTTGGCGGGGCCATAACCTCGACGTTCCAGGTCGCTCGTGCATCGATATGCTGGCCACCCCTGGAACCCTGGTTCATGTCCCGGGCGGCTGCAATCTTCTGACGAGATAACATCCGGTTGCGCCGATGGAACCAGGTTCGACGCGCTTGCTCCGGTGCATTGGCCGGGGCGTTTTG
>CAIPNE010000603.1 GCA_903866355.1 uncultured Gammaproteobacteria bacterium | reverse complement strand
CGGCGAGCCGCTGGCCTGCGTCCATTCCTGCGTGGTGAGCAGACTGCCCACGAGCACCGGCAGCGCTACGACGAACAACGCGGCGCTCCCAGTTAGCACGGAACGACGTAGCGCGAGGGTGCAACACGCGGCAGCCATGACCACGAGTAACAAGGTGGTGCCCGAGGCACCGATAACGGGTAAAAACCCGCGCAAGGGAGAGTCCGTCTGGCTATCGCCCAGCACCAGCCACGGGCAACCCGAAAATAGCCAGCCCCGCGCGCCCTCCCCCAGCGTCCACAGTGTCGGCGCCAGCCAACACAGTCGACCGAATTCGCCACGGGCTGGTAGGCGGCGCACCAACCAACCGACTAGCGCGGGATAAAGTGCCAGATACAGCGCAAACAGCGCCATCATGGAAACCGAGAAGCTATACAGCGGCAGGCCAAATTGGTGGATGCTAATTTGCACCCAAGCCATCCCGTGCCCAAAAAAGCCGATACCAAACAGCAACCCACGCCCCGCCGCGAGGCGTGGCGTGGTGGCCTGCCAGCTAAAAAACAGGGCTGCCAGACTCAGTGGTGCAAGCCACCACGCGCCGTAGGGGGCAAACGCAAAGGGCAGCAAAACGCCCGCCACGAGGGCCAGTAAGTGGTGTCTCACCCGCCGCGAGGGCATCGGTAAAACACTCACACGCCGATTGGCGAGCCGCCTGCCCGCGCATCAGCGGTACGCATCACCCGCAACAATTGGACGCGGCGCGGGTCGGCACGGAGCACCTTAAAGTGGAATCCAGCAAATTCGATTTCGTCGCCTCGTTCCGGCAATCGTCCAAATTCGTGGACCACTAAGCCACCGATGGTGTCGTACTGCCGGTCGCTCAACTCAACGTGGAAATACTCGTTGAAATTCGCGATCGGGGTACGCCCCTTGACGGTAAATCGGTTGGCCCGATGACTCCGCACGAAGGCTTCATCTTCGACGTCGTACTCGTCGTCGATTTCGCCGACGATTTGCTCGATCACATCCTCGATGCTCACGAGCCCCGCGATACTCCCGTATTCGTCGATCACCAAGGCCAGATGATTCCGGCTGAGGCGGAATTCGCGGAGCAGAATATTGAGCCGCTTACTCTCGGGCACAAATATCACGGGGCGGAGCGCATCTCGAATATTGAACGGTTGTTGCGGGTCTGCCGCTAAGGGCAACAGATCTTTGGCCAACAAAATGCCCAGTGCCCGTTCGTGTTTGACATCCAGCACCGGGAAACGGGAATGGGCCGACTCAATCACGGCAGGTAGGAACTCGGCGGGCGTGGCATCAGCCTCGATGAACACCATCTCGGCGCGCGGAATCATAATGTCGAGCACTTTCATTTCCGAGACTAAGACCGCACCCTCCATCATCGCAGCCGTGTCGCTATCGATGAGGTTATGCCGTTCCGCCTCGTGGAATTGCCGCAGTAGGTCTTGGCGGGTGCGGGCGGGTGGGTGCAGCCATTTCGCCAGCCGCGCGCGGGGTGGATCGAAAGTTCGATTCAGCCACGTGCGCGGCACCGGATCGGGAGGTTCGTCGCTCATGGCCGGGTAGTGTGCTCCAGGTAGGGGTCGGGAAACCCAAGCTCTGCCAGTAACTGGCGCTCGAGTGTTTCCATGTTTAAAGCCTCGGCATCCTGCTCGTGATCGTAGCCCAGCAGGTGCAAGGCGCCGTGCACCAAAAGATGCGCGCAATGGGCCGAAATAGTCTTGCGTTGAGCTTTCGCCTCGGCCTTGAGTACCGGTGCGCACAGCACAATGTCGCCCAGTAGCGCTGGCGCAATCGCCGTGAGCCCCGTTACCGGGAACGACAACACGTTGGTCGCTCCCGACTTGCCACGCCAACGAGCATTCAGCGCCGCGCCTTCTTGCTGGTCAACGATGCGCACGGTGAGGTCAGCCGTGCTGCGCAGGTGCCGCACCGCGTGGCCTAGCCAGCGAGTCATTTGGATATTGGTGGGTAGTCCGCGCGGCGCACCGGGACGCTGAATTTCAACATTGATAGACATATTCAGCGGCTTTCAAACGCCTCGTAGGCGTCGAGGATGCGCCCCACTAGCGCATGCCGCACCACGTCCTGCGAGCGGAAAAAAGTAAAACTGATGCCCTCGATTTGGCGCACAACGGCAATCGCGTGGCGTAAACCCGACTCCCGCCCACGGGGCAAGTCGACCTGCGTAATGTCACCGGTGATCACCGCTTTGGCGCCGAAGCCAATCCGCGTCAAAAACATTTTCATTTGTTCGATGGTGGTGTTTTGTGCCTCGTCCAAAATGATGAAAGCATCGTTAAGGGTACGACCGCGCATGAACGCCAGTGGTGCCACTTCGATGATATTGCGTTCGATCAATTTGGAGACGCGCTCAAACCCCATCATCTCGTAGAGGGCGTCGTACAGCGGCCGCAGGTAGGGGTCGATCTTCTGCGCCATGTCACCGGGTAGGAAGCCCAACCGCTCGCCCGCCTCGACCGCCGGGCGTACCAAGCACAAGCGGCGAACGCTGTCGGATTCGAGTGCGGCAACCGCCGCGGCCACCGCAAGATAAGTCTTGCCAGTACCGGCCGGCCCCACCCCAAAACTAATGTCACAACGCTCGATATTGCGCAGGTACAGACGCTGATTGGTGCCGCGCGCTTTGATGGTCATGCGTCGCGTTTGGATCACGGCTTCCGCATCTTCACTCACGCCTTCTAGACGTGCCAGCACCGCGGCCGACTCTTGCAGTCGTAAATGGATATCGCCTAGCGCCAGCGACTTGCGCTCGGCCAAGGCGTAGAGATCAGCCAGTACTCTACGGGCGGTGTCACGTTCTAACTCCCCACCGCACAGGCTGAATTCGTGGCCGCGATTACTGATTTCAACCCCTAAGCGGCGTTCAATGAGCCGCAGATGGTCGTCGAAAGGGCCGCATAAATTGGCCAGGCGATCGTTTTCGGGTGGGTCCAGTGTGAACTCGGTCGTGCGCGTTGTGGCCATATCATGCGGCCTGCTCGCTGGTCGAAATGAGTTCACCACGCAAAGAATTAGGCAGTGCGGCGGTAATGCGTACCGTCACGAACTGGCCAATAAGCTCGGGGGGACCAGCAAAATTCACCACGCGATTATTCTCTGTCCGGCCCGCCAATTCGCTGACATCTTTTTTGGCGCGACGGTGGACCAAAATCTGTTGCACGCTGCCGACCATTTGCCGGCTCTTTTCCTGTGCGAGTTCTTCGATGCGTCGTTGCAAGATAGCGAGGCGATGTTTTTTCTCCTCGGGTGTCACATCGTCGGAGAACGCAGCCGCTGGGGTGCCGGGTCGTGGGCTGTAAATAAAGCTGAAGGAGTGGTCGAAATCCGCCTGTTCGATCAAGCGCATCGTGGCGTCGAAATCAGCCTGAGTCTCACCGGGGAAACCGACGATGAAGTCTGAGGAAATGGAAATATCCGGGCGCAATTTGCGCAAGCGACGAACCTTAGACAAGTACTCCAGCGTGGTATGTCCGCGCTTCATGAGTGCCAATACGCGGTCGGATCCACTTTGGACTGGCAGGTGCACGTGGCTGACCAACGCCGGAACCTCGGCATAGACATCGATCAGGCGATCGCTAAATTCAACCGGATGAGAGGTGGTGTAACGAATGCGCCCGATGCCCTCGATCGCCGCCACATACCGCACCAGCGCGGCCAAATCGCATAACTGGCCATCGTGCATACGGCCCCGGTAGGCGTTGACGTTCTGCCCCAGCAGCGTGATTTCGCGCACGCCCTGCTCGGCCAACGAGCTGATTTCGGCGATGACATCGTCGAAGGGGCGACTAAATTCTTCGCCACGGGTATAGGGCACCACGCAAAACGTGCAGTATTTGCTACAGCCTTCCATGATGGAGACAAACGCGGTGGGGCCCTCGGCGCGAGGCTCCGGTAGGCGGTCAAATTTTTCGATTTCAGGGAAACTGATATCGAGCACCCGACGCTGCCCCGCCACCGCGGCTGCGTAGAGTTCTGGTAGGCGATGCAAGGTTTGTGGCCCAAACACGATATCCACATAGGGCGCCCGCGCAAAAACGTTGGCACCTTCCTGACTCGCCACGCAACCGCCCACGCCAATCAGGACACCGCGTCGGGCGTCTTTCAGTTCTTTCCAGCGGCCCAATTCGGAAAACAATTTCTCCTGTGCTTTCTCGCGCACCGAACAGGTATTCAGCAAAAGAAGATCCGCCGCTTCAGGGGACTCCACCACTTCAAAGCCATGCGAAGCGCCCAGCACTTCAGCCATTTTTTGCGAGTCGTACTCGTTCATTTGGCAGCCGAAGGTTTTGATGTAAACACGTTTAGTCATAATGGCGATGGCAAAATTAAGCAGCGTTAGCGATAACAAATAGGGGCAGCGTTAAACATCCGGCGGCCGTTCACTGGCCCTCCGCCTCAAACGCCACGTTCCGGCACACCAGAAAGGCGGCCACTTCACCGACTGCTGCGAGCACCGCCGCGGCATCGTCGCCCCGCACCACCAGCGCAGTCCCGTAGCGGTCTTCCCGCATAAAGGGATAACTGCCGAGATCCAGCGCCGGATAGCGCGTTTGCACCGCGGCGAGTTCGTTAGCGATATCGCTTTCGCGCACCCAAGCGGTCAGGGTGCGACTGGCGATCGGTGGGCCGCCCGGGAGCCGGGCCAGCACATTCGGCAGCATGGCCTGCAAGATTCTCGGCACCCCCGGCAACACGTGCACGTTCTCTAAGCTAAAGCCGGGTGCCGCACTCACGGGGTTGTCGATCAGGGTGGCGCCACGCGGCACTTGTGCCATGCGCAGGCGAACTTCGGTGGTTTCGTTGGCACCATAATAGGCCGTGAGACGCCGTATCGCTTCTGCATCGTGATGCACCTCGCAGCCGAACGCCGCGGCGATACACTGCGTGGTGATGTCATCGTGAGTGGGGCCAATGCCACCGGTCGTAAAAACCTGGTGGTAGCGGCTACGCAGCGCGTTCACCGCATCAACAATGGCCTCGAGCCGGTCTTCGACCACCCGTACTTCGCGCAACCGTATCCCGATGCCGGCCAGTGCTGCGCCGATAAACTGAACATTGGCATCGCGCGTGCGGCCGGAGAGGATTTCGTTGCCGATCACTAGCACTGCCGCGCTAATCGGTGAGGCGTTCATGCCGTGGCGAGCGGCACTTGCAGATCCACTCGCAAATTGTCGATCAGACGCGCCGGTCCCAACCACGCAGCCACCAGAATCTGCAAACTGCTGTCACCGGCCTGCGGCGGGGAGAGGTCGTGCACTCGGCGAACACTGAAGTACTCAGGCCGAAAACCGGCCGCGGCGAGTTCTGCCATGCCAGCGGTTTCGATGGCGATCAGGGAGGCGCTGCGCTGCTGGAGTTTTTCGGCAGCGCGCGTCAACGACTGGAAAATGAGAGGTGCGCAACTACGTTCCTGGGCATTCAGATAGGCATTACGCGAACTCATCGCCAGACCGTCCGGATCCCGCACGATCGGCTGACCCAGAATTTTGACCGGCATCAGCAGGTCATGCGCCATTTGTTTGATCACCAGCACCTGTTGGTAATCTTTTTCCCCAAACAGGGCAACGTCTGGTTGTACGTTCAGCAGCAGCTTGCTGACCACCGTCGCAACCCCGGAAAAATGTCCGGGCCGGAACTGGCCGCACAAAATGGTAGAGAGCACCGGCACGGTGACCCGGGTATCTTCTTCCATGCCGCCGGGGTAGAGCTGGTCGAGGTTGGGTACGAAGAGGAGATCCAAACCGGCTGCCTGCAGCTTTTGCTTGTCGTCCTCCAAGGTGCTGGGATAACGCGCGTAATCCTCCCCACGACCAAACTGGATAGGATTGACGAAAATGCTAACCACCGTGCGGGTAGCGAGTTCGCAGGCCCGGCGCAGCAGCGAAATGTGCCCCTCGTGCAGATTGCCCATCGTGGGCACAAAAGCGATCGTCTCGCCCGCCCGTCGCCAGTCGGCAACTACCGCACGCAGGTCTTCTACGGAAAAAACAGTGTTCATAAGGCGCAACGGAAATCCCATCAATTTAGGTCGCAGTGTAGCGCAGGTTTGCGCGTGTGCCGCTGGGTAGCGCAGGCGCTACCTTCAGCGAATTAGTCCAGTCCCAGATGGCGAACACCGGGATTGAAATAGCGTCGCCCCACCACGCCACGATCGATTTCTTCCAGCAACAACGTGTAGTGATTTTCGTTGTCGACCAGATTGATCTCCTCTGCGTTCACAATGAGTAAGGGCGTGTCGTTGTAGTAATAAAAAAACGCCACGTACTCAGCGCACAGGCGCTCGAGATAATGCTCATCCATGCCCTGCTCGTAACCGATCCCCCGGCGCGCAATACGCCGCTGTAGCGTGGGCACCGATGCTTGCAAATAAATGACCAGCGAGGGCGTCGGCAGCGTTTCCACAAACCGTTGATAGATCTCCTGATACAGCTGGAATTCATCATTCTCGAGTACTACCCGGGCAAATAACCGATCTTTTTCGAACAAAAAATCGGACGTCAGCCGTGGCGCAAATAAATCGCCTTGCCGCCGCGCCTGCAGTTCGCGGGTGCGATGAAACAGAAAATGCAGCTGGGTAGCCAAGGCGTAACGGGTTGGTTCGGCATAGAATTTGGACAGGAACGGATTGCCATCCGCCTCTTCCAGCAGCAATTCGGTCTGATAGGTCGTTGCCAAGCGCCGCGCTAGGCTGGTTTTACCCACCCCGATCGGGCCTTCAATGGCAATAAAGCCCGTGCCCGCCGCGGTGCGCTCGTTAGTCACCGCGCTCGTCATAGCCGCTCTATCCCTTGTGAATCCAGCTCCGCAAGCAGCCCGGAGAGCGGCCCTAAGCCCGGCACCACTAGCGTGGGCGCAATTTCTGCGAGGGGAATCAACACGAAAGCCCGGACCGCGAGGCCGGGGTGGGGAATGCACAATTGGGGATCCTCGAAAGCGTTGTCGCCATACAGCAGCACATCGAGGTCAAGCGTCCGTGGCCCCCAACGCTCGGCGGTCCGCACCCGGGCATGGGCGCGCTCAAGGCACTGGAGTGCCTCCAGCAGTGCTGGCGCACTCAGTGCGGTGTGCAGTTCGGCCACCGCGTTAATGTAGTCAGGCTGATTCGCCGGCCCCATCGGCGCCGTGCGGTAAAGCGCCGAGGTACGAGTCAACCGGGTTTCGGGCAAGCCCGCAAGCTCGCGCAGGGCACGGTCCACCTGCGCGATGGGATCGTCCAAATTACTGCCCAAACCCACATAGGCCACCGTGGCGGTGCGCGCCAGCATGCCGCGTTATTCGCCAGCGGGTTTGCGCCGGCGGCGGCGGCGACGGCGTTTGGCGGCATCAGGGGCGGGCGCATCGCTAGCTTGTAGGTTCTCTACGAGCTGCTCGCGGTCGTCATCGCTTGGGGTGCTGAGGTAGCGGGTCCAGAACTCGGCGGCGTCTTCCACCGGTTCGCCAGCTTGGCTGCGCAAAAGCAGAAAATCATAGGCCGCCCGAAAACGGGGATGCTCCGTAGATTTCTCCACCCGCCTCGCCGCCGGCTTCTGGAGGCGGGCCTGTAGCCCCCAGATTTCACGGGTGACGTTGGTAAAGCGGCGCGGCATGGCGATGCGCGAAATTTGCTTGGCAATGATGGTATCGGAAGCGAGCGCTAGGGCATCCAATGACGAGGCGCCGTTCGCCATCAGGGAGGCCGCCTCCTCCTCTACGACGTGCCAGAGCAGGGCTGCAAATAAAAATGCCGGCGTAATGGGTTTGTTCTCGGCGACTCGCGCATCCGTGCTGTCGAGTGCAGCTTCGATCAAGGCCTGCGCGAACTCCCCTTCAGGGCTGTCGAGAAGTTCATCGGTCAACGGGAATAAACAGTGGAACAGGCCGTGATGCCGCAAAGCCGCGAAGGTTTGGCGTCCATCACCACCCTGGAATAGCTTGAGCATTTCGTCGAAAAGCCGGGCAGGCGCAATGGCTTCCAACAACTGCCGCAGCCTTGGGATGGCTTCCAGGGTCTCGGCATCGAGCGAAAAACCCAACTTGGTGGCAAAGCGCAAAGCCCGCAGCATGCGGACCGGGTCTTCTCGGTAGCGTTTGTCAGGCTCACCAATCAGCCGCAGTTGGCCCGCGCGAAGGTCCTCTACCCCGCCCATGTAATCCACGATCGAGAAATCGGCAATGTTGTAATACAGCGAATTGACCGTGAAATCTCGGCGCCAGACGTCGTCATCGATGGTGCCGTAGACGTTGTCGCGCAGGATCCGGCCTTCGTCCGTCATGGCGGAACCCTCGGCATCGCCAACGTGCTGGGCGCGGAAAGTGGCAACCTCGATGATTTCTTGGCCAAACTGAACGTGGGCAAGCCGGAAGCGCCGGCCAATGAGCCGGCAGTTCCGGAATAACTCGCGGACCTGTTCGGGCAAGGCGTCCGTGGCAATATCGAAATCTTTGGGTTCGCGGCCCAGCAGCAGGTCACGCACACTGCCCCCCACCAGATAGGCTTGGTAGCCCGCATTGTGTAAGCGGTACAACACTTTGAGTGCCGCGTCAGAGACGAATTTGCGGGAAACGGTGTGCTCGTCCCGGGTATAAATGCGTGGCAAGGGACGGACAGGCACAACTTTGGAGACGGGTTCGACAGACTTCATCAGAATGCGGGATTCCTTGGGGTCTCGAGATGGACGCGAGGCAGGACCAGCGGCCGGGTGGGTAGAATTAGCAAGCTGCGGTTCACCCGCTAATCTTAATCGTATTGTTCGGGCATTGGATCAGCCCGTAACGGCTGACCGAACGCTCGTGACCCCCTATACTGCGCGCTCTACTCGCTGCTCCCTTCGTCTAGCGGTTAGGACGGTGCCCTCTCACGGCGCAAACAGGGGTTCGATTCCCCTAGGGAGTACCACACCAGCGCGGTGCGCGCGTGGTCGTGCGCGGTATCGCAACAACACGGCCAACCCGCCACAACCCCGCCAAACCACCCGCGAGTGCTCGTTCCACGAGCCTGTTGAACGCCGGGTCACCGGCCCCAAAATCACCACCTCATTCCTTTAGCGACCGGTTAAGGCCGCACGCTTCATGCTGCGACCCAACTTGGGGGCAGGCCACGATGTGCTGGCATTCCTGCCGGGGCCTCGGGTCATTCGCCACGGCGTTCGCCGGCCCTCCTCGTTGAGG
>CAIPNE010000602.1 GCA_903866355.1 uncultured Gammaproteobacteria bacterium | reverse complement strand
TCTCGTCCACTGCCTAGCCTGCGAGTTTGACGACATGGAAGCGGTCGTCGCTGACCAGCGCGTTGGGCAAGTGGGCGGTGGCGCCTTTGAGATGCCTGATGAAACTTGGCGCAAGCTGAAAAGCTCGCGTGGTCTGCCCGGAGGGGATCGAACCCCCAACCCCCAGCTTAGAAGGCTGGTGCTCTATCCGGTTGAGCTACGGGCAGATGCTACAGAAGTACCGTCGATTTACCTGGGAGAACCTCACAATCTATCCGTTTGAAATACGCTATTATCATGCCCTGACTGCTACCAATTTGCTACAGGAATCAGGCGATGGCGAGCGTTATACAGGTCAAAGGAAAGTGGCGTGCCCAGGTGCGGCGAAGCGGTGAGCGGGCGCAGTGTAAGACCTTCCTGACCAAGGCCGCTGCTGAAGCCTGGGCGCGGGCGCGCGAAGTTGACATAGACAAGGGCCTTTCAACCGGCCGCATCGACTGCACGGTCGGCGAGGTGTTCAAGGCCTACCGGGGTGAGCGAGCAAATTCCGCCCGCCCGATCAAGGACAAGTCCAGCGAGTTCTACCAACTGCGTAAACTGGAAAAGACGCTCGGACACCATAAGGTCTCCAAGCTGCAGACCACCGACCTTATTGGGTACGCCATGCAGAGACGCGATGAGGGCGCCATTGCCTGGACCGTCAATCAAGATGTCACCAAGCTTGGCACCGTCCTGAAGTACGGTGCCGGTGCCTTGAATACGGCGTTCCCGGACATCGTTGGCGCGGCGCGTGCGCGCCTGACATATCTCGGGCTGATCGGGCCAGGGGGCAGGCGCGATCGACGCCCAACACCCGGCGAGCTCGCGGCGGTCCTGCGCTACTTCGCAGAACACAAGGGTCGAAAATTCGGCGACGGTGCGCGCCGCGCCGCTGCCGTTGAAGTCGCATCGATCTCTGCAATGCGGATTGGCGAAATCTGTGCGCTGCGCTGGTCCGACATTGACGAGTCAAAGCGCATCGCCGTGTGCATGCGCAAACACCCCCGCCTCGGCAAGACGCGCGAGTTGGTGCCTTTGCTACCCCGCGCTTGGGACATCATCCAGGCCCAGCCGCGCGACGGCGACCGGCCGTTCCCTTTCCTGGCCGGCACGATGTCGACTGACTTCACCCAGGCCGTGCGCGCCCTCGGCTTCAGCGACCTGAAGTTGCACGACTTGCGGCATGAGGCGGCCAGCGCGCTCTTCGAGCAGGGCTACGATATTCCGCACGTCGCGTTGGTGACCGGACACAAAACCTGGGCCATGCTCAAGCGCTACACAAACCTCGCACCTGAAAGCATGTCCGCACCCGGCGCGGCGCCCCCAGCGCAGCCCGGTTCCCGGACAAAACCAGCCCCGCGCGCCAAGCGCGTGCCTACTTCGCGATCTGCCTGAGCCGATCGAAATGCGCTGCAACGTCGCGGTAGTCGGCGAAAATTTTCCCTAAATCGCGGTAGGTTGGGATCGGGAATGTGCCGGCGCTGCGCTGGTTGTGCAGCGTCGATGCAGTGATATTGAGCAACTCGGCCAGTTGCGGAACGTTCAGGCGCGGGCCGTATTTCTCAAACATGAAGACTTCAGTGGTCAAGCTCATCGGTTTGCCCTGCGTGGTTTGCGGGTTGCCATGTCAGGTCTCTTCAGTTGATGCCGTGCTGGTCGGCGCACGGCGGGCCGTCGAAACGGAAAAAAGCGCCCGGCTGCCGGGCAGGGGTGCGACGCGGCTGTCGTAGCTGAGGTAGGGCGAGCCTTGGTGGTCGAGCCCTTCAAACGCCACGGGTGTGAGGCCCCAGCGCGCAGCCAGGACGTTGTCCCAGGCGTCCATGGACTCGATGCGGTCGCGCATCAGGTCGCGCTGGCGTATCGCGCAGGCCGGGAGGGTGCAAAAAAAACTGCAGGAGTGGATGTCGTCGGTGTCCATAGCGGTCAACTCGATTGCAAAAGTGTGATCTGGTGTTGGGCAAAATCGGCCGCTGCGTTGGCCTGGGCGTGCGTGGCGATCAAGGCCAGCTCATCCATGACGTACAGGCCCGTCTTGGCGAGCTGGTAGTCGGGCCCATCGAAGCGCAGCACGCCCGTGCGTTTGAAACGCTCGATGAGCCGGCCGAGCACTTGCATCTGCTCGCGCATCTCGGGCTCGCCAACTTTG
>CAIPNE010000601.1 GCA_903866355.1 uncultured Gammaproteobacteria bacterium | reverse complement strand
TCCGGTGAAGGTCGGGGCCGTGGGCGCTGCGGCTGTCGTGCGGAACAACTGGCCGCGCTCATAAATCGTCCGGAAATAGACCGTGTTTGCCCGCAGGGCCGCGTTCGTCGGGATAACCGCCAGTCGCCGCACCACCAGCACATCGCTACCATTGACATATCTCGCTGCTGGGATGCAACTAGCCGCAAACGGATTTGCATTGTTGGCGCCCCATACGCCCTGTCGCATGTTGGTTACGAAGGCACTCGCCGAGGCACCGGCTTCGGCGCCAAAACAGCCGGTCCCGTTGGCAGGCGCGTCCCAGGGGCTGGGCGGCGTCGGTTCGGCCCAGGTGTACCCACGGAAACCGGCCTCGCGCAACTCGTGCTTCATGGAGTTGAGCGCATAACGCCCGTTGGTCATCAGCTCGGAGGTGCGGTCGTTGGTGCGTGAGTTGCTTGAGTTCGTGGCCAGCACACCGACCAAGCCCGCCAGGATGGCCAGCCCGATGGTGATCGAGATCATCATCTCGATCAGCGTGAAACCACGCTGGTGGGTCTGCAACAAGGATGACCTGGCCGGCAAAAGTGACAGGGGCGTGGTCATGGTATCAATTGAAAATAGTGCGTGTGGCGGTGTAGAAAAAGCGCTCGCCCGTGCCGGTCGCATTGCTGCCCAACGCAGAACCGGCATCGAAGGCCGCCTTGGTAGCGTCGCCCTGACGGTCCACCCAGCTGATCGTGATGGTGTAGGTGCTGGGGTTGCCGACGGTCGTTTGCGCAACCGCCCAAGAGGCCTGCGGCAACGAAGCCGCAACGGCGTTTTGCCACTGCGACAAGTCGTAGGTGGCCAGGCCCACCGCGCCGCAGGCTGCTTCGGTGCAGGCAGTGCTCAACGCATTGGCCGCGCTGGACGTGGCCAGCACATAACTACCGGCAACGGCCCCAGCCTTGTTGGTCTCCATGCGTTCGGCAAGGTCGGCAGCCAGGAACACTGCCAGGCTGCGGAACTGACCTCCCTGGTTCAACTTCATCGAATAGGCCTGCAAGCCGGCCGTGCCCAGCAGCGCCAGGGAAATGATAGCGAGGGTCACCAAGATCTCAATCAGCGAAAAGCCCCGCTGGATAACAGCTAGGCTCCGAATAGTCGAACGCGAAGAAATCATTGTGGGCACGCCTCCCGTGAAATATTGCCTGCGCTGTCAACTCGAACCATACGCACAGTCGGGATTCCACGGCATGTACCGGCGAGGTTCAGTGCTATTACCGCCCCGGATGAACTGTTAGGACTAAACCGGACAAACCTCCCGGCGCTGGTTAGAGCCAAGCTGGGATCCAAGGAGGGACGAACGACGATGGGGTTGGGGAGATTTTGGGTGCCCGGAACGCACATTTCGGTATCTGGATCCAATGGATCGCTGCGAACTGCCGCACATATCACCCATCCTCCACCCCAATTCCAATTGACTACCAATGGGTCTGGAGGCGCGCAGTTCGATCCGTCCAGATTGCTAACACAAGCCACCACCCCACTATTGCGCTTGATGGCCTCGCCCCGCGCGTGATTGAGATCACTAATCAACAATCCAACTGCAGAGCCAGTCCGCATATCGCGCATCAAGTCGCGAAAGGAAGGTACTGCGATTACCGCCAAAATCGCCCCGATCGCCACCACGATCACCAATTCGATGATGGTCACGCCGCGCTGCGCAATAAGTCGAGAAATCATGCCCGCAGACTACCGCAAGCAGGCCGCCAGCGGACGCTGCATTCGACAAACGGTCG
>CAIPNE010000600.1 GCA_903866355.1 uncultured Gammaproteobacteria bacterium | reverse complement strand
GTCCTTGGTTCGCACGTTGCCGACTTCGTCAAACATTGCCTGCCCTTGGTTGCGAATAGTCGCTTCCAGAAACGGCGGGGGGAACATTTTGGTGGCGTCCGTAACGGTCTCTTGGATAAAGAACGTACGGCCCTGCTGCTTCACTTCCGTGTAGAGCATGGGATCCACGAGGTCTTTAACATCGTCGATGTTGCTGGCGCTGATGACGTCGCCAACTTTCACTTTGCCCTTGGTGTAGAGCGAGATGTCGAGTAATTCATCGGGATAGGCTTTCGCGATATCACCGGTTTCCGACAGCAAAGGCCACAGGGAGGTAAGCACCCCGGCGCCGCCGATCCCTCGTGCGACCTTGTCCATAAAGAAGCGCCGACTATAGTCGGTATCGTATTTTCTAATGTGCATGTAGCCCCCCCCCTTGAATTAAATAAGTAACACCGCGCATTGCGCAGTTGCTTACCGGCTCGCTCGTTCTACGCCGACTGTGCAAGTCACCAACGCTTTGTAGCATCGCACGCCCCATCGCCGCAATCGTGCAGTGCTAATACGTTCCAATGCTGCGCTGCGTCGGTTCAATACCCGCAAAAATATTATTTAATCGCCAGTGTTGCCGCTTCGGCGCGGGCTTTCCGCACACTGTCATTGCTCTGATTAAACAGCAATTCACGGCGTGCTTTCTCCTGATCTTCCGTGAGCTGACGCTCTACCCATTCGCGCCGCACAGCACGCCCAGCTTGCACCGCCGGCCGCGCGCCCACTTCATCTACCCAGCGCTTGAGGTGAGGAAATTTTGCCCAGACGGAGTCGTCGATCAGGCGTTCGAGCAGCATGGCCCAAGGCCACGCCAAGAGGTCTGCGATGCTGTAGTCCTCGCCGGCCAAATGCTGGTGAGCCGCCAACTGGGCGTCCATCACACCGCACAAGCGATCGACTTCACCGACAAAACGCCGAGTGCCGTAGGCTAGCTGCGTGGGATCATCAACAATTTTGGGCGCGTAGTTTCGGAAGTGATTGGCGTTACCCATCATCGGCCCCAGATTGGCCATCTGCCAGTACGCCCATTCCAGCACCTTATAACGGGCCGGACCGCACATCGGGAGGAACCGGCCGGTTTTGTCGGCGAGATACTCGACAATGGCACCCGATTCAAAAATTGCCAATGGCGCACCACCACCGAGCGGCGAATTGTCAACGATCGCCGGCATCCGGTTATTGGGGCTGATGCGTAGAAAGCGTGGCGTGAACTGGTCGCCGCGCCCGATATCTACTTCGTGCACTCGGTAATCTAGACCACACTCCTCCAGCATAATCGTTACCTTCCAGCCGTTCGGCGTGGGCCAATAGTACAGATCGATCATTTATCTGCTCCTGACGGTTACGGATGACTAGCCCACAGTCTGCCAAAAAATGTGCTTTCACGCTTGCCGTAGGCACTGTCCGCAACGCGCGCTATGCTCCCCATATTCCCACCGAGCGAGGCAGCGACCGTGCAGTACGACCTCATTATTCGCAATGGCAGTGTAGTCGACGGATCCGGGGCGCCACGTTACCCCGCCGACATCGGCATCATCGATGACCGCATCGCGCGCATCGGCCGCATTCGCGCACCGGCCAAGCGCGTCATCGACGCCGAAGGACAGGTGGTCAGCCCGGGATTCGTCGATGGCCACACGCACATGGACGCCCAAGTTTTTTGGGACCCGCTAGGCTCCTGCTCCTGCTACCACGGCGTCACCACCGTGGTGATGGGTAATTGCGGTTTTACGTTGGCACCGTGCGCGGCACGCGACGCAGAATTTGTGTTTCGCAATTTGGAGCGTGCCGAGGATCTCTCGCGAGCCGCCATGACCGCAGGCATCGACTGGCGGTGGGAAACTTTCCCCGAATATCTCGACGTCGTCGATCAACTGCCCAAGGGCATCAATTACGGCGGTTACATCGGCCACTCTGCGTTGCGCACCTATGTGATGGGTGAACGCGCCTTCGCCGAGCAGGCGACTGACGACGAACTGCGGCGGATGCAGCATCTTGTTCAAGAAGCCCTGCGCGCCGGCGCCATTGGTTTCTCTACCTCGCGTTCGGTAAACCACCTGACTTCCGATGACCGACCAGTTGCCAGCCGGATCGCGGACTGGTCCGAAGTGCGGGCGATCGTCAACGCCATGGGTGACCTCGGTGCGGGCATCTTTGAGTTAGCCGGCGAAGAACCTGGGCGCAGCCCGCGCCGCCGCCGTGAGTATTTCGACCGCCTCAAAAATCTTGCGGTGGAATCGGGCTGCCCGGTGACTTTCGGCATGCCCAGCATTCGCATCGCCCCAGATTTATGGCCCGGCTATTACGAACTCGCCAACGAAACCGCCGCTGCCGGTGGCCGCATGTTTGTACAAGCCCATAGCCGCTCAATCTCAACGCTGCTGTCGTTCAAATCGCATACCCCTTTCGATCATTGGGAGGTATGGCGAGATGTCCGCAGCCGCCCCTTGGAAGAGCAAAAGCGGCTGCTGCGCGATCCGGACATCAAACGCCGGCTGGTTGAAGTGGCCAGCGCGCCCTATGCCGGGCCGAGTATCGTGGGGGCCGAGGCCCGCCCGCCCGAGTGGGATTGGTTCTATGTGATGAACGGCATCGGCGATGAAGAACTCATGAGTGAGGTCGCCGCACGGCGCGGCGTGCATCCCGCGCAGGCCATGATCGATCTGGCGCTAGAACGCGACTTAGACGTCTTCTTTCGGCAACCCCTAGCCAACGAAGACCAGAACGCCGTACTGCAAATGATGCGACATCCGCGCAGCGTGGTGACGTTCTCCGATTCTGGGGCGCATGTGGCCCAAATCATGGATTCGTCGCTGCAGACTCACCTGCTCAGCCACTGGGTGCGGGAGCGTGAAGCGTTCACACTCGAAGAAGCGGTGCGCATGGTGACCTATGACACGGCCTCCGCGTGGGGGCTGCACGATAGGGGTTTGTTGCGGGAGGGACTTAACGCGGATCTCGTTATTTTCGACCCGGCCACCATCAATCAAAATATGCCTGAGTTGGTCAACGACCTGCCGAGTGGTGCCCAACGGCTCAAGCAAACAGCACGCGGGATCAGCCACACCGTGGTCAACGGCCGGGTGTTACTGGAAAACAACGTGCCTACCGGCGAACTGCCGGGCCGGCTTATCCGTAAAACGGTGGCCTAATCGCGCTCATCTAGTGTCTTAAGCGGGCAGCACACGTGCCCGCTCTAAACTTCGGCTCATTACCGCCGATGCTTCCACCGTGAAAATCATCATCATCGATACTTCTCGAGAATGGATGGCCGCCGTCCGGCGCAGCCTCGCGCGCGCCTTGCCCGATATTGAGATTACCGAATACGACGCCGAGCAACAGGGATCACCGGCGAGCGACTTTCGGTGGGACTTATACGACGCCGCGCTGCTCAGCCACGAGCTGGGTGATTTGCCCCGCGGCCTAGCGTGGTTCGAGCGCTATCGTGGCCTGCCAGGTTTTCCACCCACGATCTTGGTGGCGGCAGGCGGTGACGCTTACCTCGCCGTGGCCGCCATGAAGGCCGGTGCGGCAGATTATCTACGCCGCGAGGACGCACTAAGCGAGCGCCTGCCATTGGTGTTGAACACGATTGCACGCTCCCCGCTGGCGCTGGAATCGACCCTCTATATGGAACGCGGCGCCGGCCGGGATCTGGATGAGTCACTACTGCTCAAGCGCAGCCTGCCGGATGACACCGCGCACCGCTTCGTACGTCTCATTGGCCAAGGGGGATTTTCGCGGGTTTATTTGGCCGAGCGTGAATCGGATGGCTCACCGGTGGTATTGAAAATCATCGACACCCGCCAAGGACTGGACCCGGCGATGCTGCGACGCTTCATCCGTGAGGCCGAGATTATGGCCAGCATTACCGATCCCTTCGTGGTGAAAGTCTTTGGCCAAGGCTTAACCGCCAACTATGGCTACATCTCGATGGAATTTTTTCCGGGCGGGGATCTCAAGCAACGCATCGAACGGGGGGCTATCCATCCCGGACGCCATCGACTGCATGCGGGGTATTGCGCGTGGTCTGAGGGCTATCCATCAACGCTCCGTGATTCACCGTGATCTAAAACCCGGGAACATTATGTTCCGTGCTGATCATTCTCTGGCGCTGGCAGATTTTGGTATTTCTCGCCGGGTTAGTGAGTCACTCGACTTAACCACTACCACAGGGACCTTGGGCACCCCCGGTTACATCAGTCCCGAACAAGCGTTGGGCACGCCGGTGGACCATCGCACCGATCTCTACAGCGCCGGGATTATTTTTTACGAACTACTGACCGGCCGCAAACCTTTCCGCGCGGAATCTCCAGCCGGACTCGTCTACCAGCATATTCACAGCACACCGCCAGCGCTGCCAGCAGCGGTGGCACTCGCCCAGCCCATCATCGACATGCTGCTTGCGAAAGATCCTGAGGCACGTTTCGGCAGCGCCGAAGAACTATTAGACAGTCTGGAGGAATGGCTGGCGGGTCCCGCTTGGCGTGCGCTGTCGCCGCCGCAAGCTTATTTATCTGCAGTGAATGACGCATAGCCCGTTTATAATCGGGCATCTTTCACAACCGAGCGAAACCTACGATGGCTGGCATTTTTAAGGCTTACGATATTCGCGGCATTTATGGTGAAACACTCACCGCGGAGATCGCCACGTGCATCGGCCGGGCATTCGTGGATTATCTCGGCTGCCGCTCCGTGGTGATTGGGCGTGACATGCGATCCCATTCACCCGCGATGTTCGAGGCGTTGGCGCGTGGGGTAACCGAGCAAGGCGCGGAGGTCATCGACGTTGGTCTATGCAGCACACCCATGTGCTACTACGCGAACGGTAGCTTGGGTGCGCAAGGCAGCATCATGATCACCGCCTCGCATAATCCCGGCGAATGGAATGGCGTCAAAATCTGCCGCGCCGATGCCGTACCGATTAGCGGCCCCACCGGCATTGCAGCGATCGAAGAACTGGTCAACGCCCGACAGTTTAAGGCGCCCGCCGCACATCCCGGCCAGATCGTGAAACACGACATTGCGCCCGCTTACGCCGCCCACATTCGCGCGTTGGCGCGCATTCAACGTCCTCTACATATTGCGGTGGATTACGCGAACGCGATGGGCATTGTGGAGGCTCAAGCGCTGCGGGGCCTGTATACCGAGGTGGGATTATTTGCCGAGTTAGACGGATCGTTTCCGAATCACGAAGCCAATCCCCTCGATCACGAAACACTGGTGCCACTCCAGCAGCTTATGCGCACCCAGGGTGGATTCGACTTTGGCATTGCCTTTGATGGTGATGCCGATCGGGTGGGGTTCGTGGATGAACGCGGTGACATCGTGCCCATGGATCTCATCACGGCGCTGATCGCCCAAACGCTGCTCAAAGACCATCCCGGGCGCATTTTTTACGACTTGCGCAGCAGCAAGGCCGTCCGCGAGGTGATCCTAGAAGCCGGTGGCGAGCCGCTGATGTCGCGTGTGGGACATGCGTTCATCAAGCAACAGATGCGCGCCGCTGACGCGCTCTTTGCCGGCGAATTGTCGGGTCATTATTATTTTCGCGAGAATTTCTTTGCGGAGAGTTCTGCCTTGGCGGTGATCTATGTGGCTAATCTGGTC
>CAIPNE010000599.1 GCA_903866355.1 uncultured Gammaproteobacteria bacterium | reverse complement strand
TCGCGCAGCTGGTCCCAGGTGGCTTCCATTTCCACTTTAATTGAACGCTGTAGGTAGGCGTCGAGGATCGCCGTCATCGTGCGCTCGTACTCACCAATTTTGGCGACCACCTCGTGCGATAGCACAACCGGCAGGTAACCAACGTGATAGCCCTTGTATTCTTCGCGGATAATTTCGCGCACCCGGCGCTCATGCGTGGGGTTGGCGAACGACCACAATAGCGACACCGCGATCGCCCGCGCACCCTGATCCATGAGATAGCGCAGTTTCTCGCGCACATCTTCTTCATTGAGCTTGCGCAGAATAGTGCCGGTGGAATCCACGCGTTCCTTTAAGCCCACGATCAATTGGCGCGACACCAAGGGTGTCGGTTTGCGCTGCACCGCCAAGTTCCGCCGTTCGCCGATGCGCAGCCCATCAACCCACTGCGCGCCCCGGCCAATGAGCACGGCTTCTTCATGTCCCTCGGTGGTCATCAAACCCAACCGTGGGCCGCGTCGCTCAATCAAGCGGTTCATGGCCACGGTGGTGGAGTAGCGCACGACCTCAATCTGCGGTAGCAAGTCTTCCACCGCCACCCCGAGTTGGTCGGCGCCGTCTTCTAGGACGTTCATAAAACACACCGACAGGTCGTAAGGTGTGGTGGGCGCTTTGGCGATCACGCGCTGCTGGTCGAAGGTGAGCACCAAATCGGTGAACGTGCCACCGACATCAATATCCACACTTCTCATGGCACCACCACTTTCAGATGTCCGTCCTCGATGCTGAGCGATCCGCTGGCCAGACGCGCCTTGAGGCTGTCGAGATCTATTTGCGTGGTATGCGTGATGGGGTGGCCCGGCGGGAGGTATTCGGTTTCCAATTGGACGCCGCACCCCGGGCAGTAGAACTCCAAGATGCGCACCCATTCTGGATTAGGTGCGAAGGTGTATTCGCCCTCGATCAGTGGCGGATGGACTTCCGAGGGGTCGCGCTCGCCAACCAGTAGACCGCGTTTCACATCTTCGCGGGCGTGGCCTAAATCGTGACCGCACTGTTCACAAAGCCAGCGTTCGTGCGCAAGATCGAGCAGGAGGTTTTCGGCTATTTTTAGCAGGTCTGACATGTTTTTATCCTTTCATCCGCGTCACGCAGGCATCACCACGACCATCGATCGTGACCTGCCAGCGGGGGCCGATGTACCAAGTGAAAGTGCCGCCGTCGACAACCAACGGGCCGCTGAGTTGTTGGCCGAACAGCGTCGCATGCGTATACACGGGCAATTCTCCACCTGGCACCAAAGGCGAGGCGCGTAAGCTCGCCACGGGGATGTGGGCCGCACTCGCCTGCTCGGGCAGCGGTTGCTTGGGAATCGGGAAGCGCGCCGTCAGACGCAGAATCACCGGCTTGGGCAGGCTGGCGAGTAGGGCTGGCACGCTGGTCGAACTCTCGCCAGTGGCCGATGCGCGGGCACCCGTGGCGTCTTCGACATCCCATTCCAGTTGGGCGCGTTGCGGCTCGAAGCCTTCGCCAAGGAGGTCGCGCCAGGCTTGCGCTTGGAGCAGCGCCGCCGCGCCGTGAATTTCGTTAGCAGCATCCGCGCTCACGAGCGCGCGCTCGTAGACGTGCAACACATCCGCGATGGCGGAGCCATAAGCGCTAAACACCGTGCCTAGCGCAAACAGCCGCACTTCTTGGATGCCCAGTTGATCGGCGAGTTCGGTCGCGAACAACGGTCCGTTACCGCCGTACGCGAACAGTACGAAGCCTGCCGGTTCCGGATGTCCGGCTTCCGCCAGCGTATCCCGCGCAAGTCCTGCCATCATCTCCACCGCGCAGTTCATGATTTGCTGTGCCGCCGGGCCTGGTGCCAGCGCCATTGGCGTACCCACCTGGCGGGTGATCGCGCCCGCGGCGGCGGCCACATCTAACACCCGTCGACCCTCCAGAAACCCTAGCGGCGAGATGACGCCCAACGCCACCAGGGCGTCGGTGAGTGTTGCGTTGCTGCCGCCCAGCTTGTAGCAAGCGGGACCGGGAGCCGCACCCATACTGTCGGGCCCCAGTGTGACCGCACCCTCGGCGGCGCGCGCAACCGACCCGCCGCCCAGCGCGATCGATCGCAGTACCGGCATGGGCATCCGCACCGGGATGCCAAAAAAATGCCCATCGGGGCGCATTTCAATGCGGCCGTCGATGACCACGCTGGCCTTGGCCGTGGTGCCGCCAATATCGAGCGCGAGCACCTTGGGCAGTTGCTGGCTGGCGGCCAAAAATGCCGAGGCATGGGTGCCAAATAGCGGCCCAGATTCAATGGTGTCTACGGCTTTGGTTTTGCCGATGCGCGCCACGCCGCCGTTGAGATGGCCCACTAGCAAATCGCCCTTCCAGCGGTAGTCAATTTTTAGCAGGTCCTCGGCCTTAAACAGCGAGTTCGCCAGCGAGTTATGCACATAGGCGTTGATCAGCGCAAAGAACGTACGTGACATGTCATCGGGTCGCATCAGCATGTCGCTGCCGGCCAACGCGGGCACCGAACCTAGAAAATGATCGGGGAATTGCTCGCCGATAATTTTGAGGACTTCCTGTTCGCGCGCACCATCGGGAAAGGCCCCCGCGAGCGACACGTTCACCCGGCGAATGCCCTGATCAATCAGCCCTTTTAGGGTCGCAACGATGACGGCACGATCCGCGTTGGCGGCCAAGCCCACCGTGTGTTCGCGCCGCACCAGCGAGGGCACTACTTGCGCGGTATGGCGAGGGTCATCGGCATACAAATCTGCTTCGTGCCCGGCACTCACAATCAGGCCCAACTTAGGCCCGCTGCGTTGGGCCAGAACATTGGACGTGATGGTGGAGGACCAACGGATAAGCGCTACTTGATCCAGAAACTGTGCGAGGCTTTCGGCGCCGGCCAAGGTGGCCGCGGCCTGCAGGCTCTGCACAAATGAAACGGTTACATCGTGCGGCGTAGATTCCACTTTGATGAGCAAGGGTCGCGGGCCGCCACTGACTAAGGTGTCGGTCATGGTGCCGCCGGTATCAATATCGACGTTAAACAAAACGGTGTTCTCCCCGCGGGTTCGGCGGTTTGGCCGGCACCCTTGACTGGCTTTTAAAGACGAGCAACGTGAGCGAATGCGAAACGGCGCTGGGCGCGCTGCGGGCAACTTAATCTACGATCGTCGCGTTCGTCCATCTTTATGTAGCCGCCAATCCACCCCAATTGGCTGGGCGCTCTCGGGAACAATCTGCCGAGGTTATTTGTTTTCTGGCGCCGAGTGAGAACCCTCGTATAGCCCATAACCCTCAGCACTGAATGGTTAAGCTTGCCTGCGTCATCCGGCTGCGGCGGCTCGCTTGCCTTGGCGTTTTATCTTGTTATCGTCGTCCTGCGTAAACCGCACCGCGTGGTGCACCGCAGCGAATCGTTAACGAGGCTAGCCGCGCACCGCCACGGTGGTGATTAATAACGCTTTCGCCGTGGAATAAGGTGCCACGAAACCGTTGGCCCGCCCGCCGGGCGGACGCGTAAAACCTGCCCACCAGGCGCCCGTTAGGGTGGCACTGGGTTGCGTATGGATATTCCTTAAAAAGCGCCCAAAGCTTGGGCGAAAATCCCCCGTCGGCCACAACTCGGCGGCAAATTTAGC
>CAIPNE010000598.1 GCA_903866355.1 uncultured Gammaproteobacteria bacterium | reverse complement strand
TGACAATCCCCGCGAGCGGCGCAAAACCCGGGTACGGGGTGTAAGCGCTGGCGGTCCATTGCCACACTTCGCCGTACAGTTGCTGGATATCGCCACCGCCTGCGACAGCTGGGGCGGGTGCTAAACGCGTGGCTCTTGCTGTACTGAGGTCGCGTGATTGGGCTGCGGCGGCATGTTCCCATTCAAATTCTGTGGGTAGTCGCGCCCCCGCCCACCGCGCGTAAGCATCGGCTTCGTAGTAGCTCAAATGACACACCGGCGCGGCCGCTACGCTGGGCAGCCAGCCGCCCAGCGTGAATTCTTCTTCTCCGGTGGCGTCGCGCCAGTAGGCGGGATGTTGCCAGCCGTCCCGGGTGAGGGTCGCCCAGCCGTCGGATAGCCACAGTGAAGGCTTTTGATAAGCACCATCGCGCACGAATTCGGCGAACTCGCCATGGGTCACCAAGCGGTTCGCGAGGACGAAATCCCGCAAAAAATGGCGATGCTGGGGGCGCTCATTATCGAAGGCAAAAGTCGCGGCAGAGGTGCCAACGGCGACCACGCCACCGGTTTGTGCGACCCAGCGCAAAGGCACGGTGGTGGCGGGCGCCGGTGGTGCGGCGGGCCGGTAAATCGGGCCTAGCGGGTTGCAGGCAAACAGGTGCTTGAGGTCCATCAGCAGGAGTTCCTGATGCTGTTGCTCGTGCTGCAGACCCAGTTCGATAAGCGCCGCAACGGCGGCGGGCAAGTCGCCGGCGAGTGCGCTCAACACACGCTGGTCGATGAAGGCCCGGTAGTGGAGAATCTCGGCCAGCGTGGGGCGAGTAATCAAGCCACGCTGGGGCCGCGCGAACTGCGGCCCCACGGCCTGATAGTAAGAATTGAACAGCGCGCGATAGCCGGCGAACGGCGACACGTAGCCGGGATCGAGGGCTTCGAGCACGACCGTCTCAAAAAACCAAGTGGTATGCGCGACGTGCCATTTTGCGGGGCTGGTATCGGGCATCGATTGCGCCCCGGCGTCTTCGGGCGACAGCGGTTCCAGCAGTTTTTGGCTATAGCTGCGCACCGCCTCATAGCGGCTGGTCAGCGACTGAGTGCTCAAAGCAAGTGTCATGGACGGCCTACATCAAGGGTATGGCGGCTCTCGCCGGTGAGTCGGGTGTCGGCCGCGTAGCGTCGTTCGATCAACATCAATTGTCCTGCGCGGCCCCGTAATACGACGGTCGAGCAGCGGGTGCCGTACTGCTCCCCGATGATAAAAACGGGTGCTAACCAGCGCTCTCGTACTAGCCCCACCCCGGTCTCGGGCAACAGGGCGTCGGCAGGCTGCGCGGTGTCGCGCAGTGCGCTCATCAGCGCCTCGATGAGGTCTTCTCCCGTCAGCGTCCGCGCGCGCGCGCAGGCTTGTTTGAGGTGCGCGAGCTTCGGCCACTCGTCGTCCAAAGCCCCGTTGCTCAGACCGTATAGGCCGCTGGCGAGCGGCAGCACACGACCGGCGCGATTAGACCAAGCAACCGCGCTGGTGCGATCGGCGGCGATAAGATTCACCCCCGCATACAAGGGCGCGGCCAGCGATAACGCACCGGCGTAAGCCGCTGGTTGCCCAGCTTGGCTCAGAAAGTCGCTGACCAGAAACCCCCTCGAGCGCACGGCAGGAGTGCTTTGGTTGCTGCGCACGTTGGTCACGGCCGCAAACCGTCCAGCCCGATCGACGCCCAACCAAGTGCCCCCAGCGCTCAGGTCACGGCCGCCCAGAATATGTGGCGCATCGTGCCACTGCGCTGCCGCAGCACTTGGGCGCTCATGAAATTCGTCGCGATTAGCGGCTACCACCAAGTCGTAATCCGGGTGATCGTCGATCGCTGCAACCAACACACACATTCAATAATGTCCGACAGGCGCGACTTAGTAGCGCAGGAGCGAGTGTACGTGGCACTCGCCTAGGGCGGCACGCCCCTGCAGAAAATCGAGCTCAATCACACAGGCGAAACCCACGAGGGTAACCCCGGGTTGCCCCGCTAGTACCAGACTGGCGGCCGCGGTGCCGCCGGTAGCAAGTACGTCGTCTACCAGCAGGACACGGTCGCCGGGGCGCAACGCATCGCGATGCATCTCGAGTGTGGCAGAGCCGTATTCCAGATCGTATTCCACCCGATGGGTGGCGGCCGGTAGTTTGCCGGGTTTGCGCAGGGGGACGAATCCGGCGCCCAATTCGGCTGCTACCAGCGCGCCAAAAATGAAGCCACGCGCTTCCATGCCCAACACCACACTCACGCCAGCTTCACGGAACGGCGCTGCCAGGGCCTGAATGGTTTTGCGCAGCGCGGTTGGGTCAAGTAGCAGCGGGCTGATGTCTTTGAACAAAATGCCAGGTTTGGGGAAATCGGGGATGTCCCGGATATGGGCGGCGAGGGAGTCCATGTGGTGCTTTCCTAGAGGTCTTGAAGGGCGGGGTGGACGGTTGGTTATCCGTCAGTCGGGTGCTGAGCGACGTTGGGTATGGTGCACCCGACGGCCAACTTACGTCGCGCGATAGATCACGATTTTTTGCCCAGGCTGTAATTCTTTCGTACTTTTAAGACTGTTCCACGTTAACAATTCATCGACAGAGACTTTGAATTGACGCGAGATAGTCCACAGCGAGTCGCCGGCGCGCACCTGGTAGTGGGTGGTTTGGCGCGCGGCTACCACGGTTTTCGTGGCGGTGCGTGGGGTGGCTGCGGTTTTGCTCGCAGGGTGCTTGGC
>CAIPNE010000597.1 GCA_903866355.1 uncultured Gammaproteobacteria bacterium | reverse complement strand
TCGCGCAGGAAGCCGGCATTGCCCCAGGTGGCCACGGCGTAAAAGAAGACCCAGAAAGTTTCCCAGCCGCCCCACTCCAACGTTAGGGCTCGCGCCCCCAGTTCATGGACCGGCGTGAAAAAACCCACAAAGCTAAACCCAGTCCATAACGCGAACACCACCCAGAGCAGGTGCTTGGCCCCCTTGCGCACCAGCTTGTGCCACGACCACGGGGCGTGGTCGAGCTTCATGCGCTGCAGGCGGTCGCCTTCAACCCAGCGTTCCATGAGCAGGAAGGCCTCGGTCCACACGGTCTGTGGACACGCGTAGCCGCACCACAGGCGACCTGCCAGCGCGGTAAAAAAGAACAGCGTAAGAGCAGCGATGATCAGCAGCAGCGCGAGGAAGAGGAAATCCTGCGGCCAGAACGTGAGGTTGAAGAGGTGGAACTTGCGTGCCGGCAGGTCAAACAACACCGCTTGGCGACCGTTCCAGCGGGCCCACGGAAACAGATAAAAAGCCCCCAGCAAGCCGATAACGGCGGCCATGCGCAGGCGGCGCAATGGGCCCGACACATCGCGTGGATAGACCTTGCGCTCGCTCGCATAGGCGCCGGTCCCGGTGAATTCAACGACGGGCTGCGGGATTTGGATCACGGGCTCACTCTCGCGGCAGTGGCGCGTTGAAGCGACTGGCCGGACTGAGCAGGAGTGAGGTGAACAGACTCGAGGCAGCAGTGGCTGCCCAGAACAGGAAGAAACCCAGCGTGTAGCCCAGCTCGCGGCTGATCACCAACTGCGGGAAGGTGATGTCGCGCAAGGCCAGTGGGTCAATAAAAGCAAAGCACACCATCGTTGCCACGCCGGCCGAGAAAAAGCTGGGCCAGAGCACCGCGCCCAGCCGCTGCACGATCGGCGGGCGTTCCTGATCGGGTGGTTGCGGCGCGGCAGGCGGGCTCACTACGGCGCGACCGGCTGGCTCAGCGACCAGACATAAGCGGCCGCCAGACGTGCGCGCGTGTCACCAATCAGCGCCTTGTGCGCCGGCATCACGCCATTGCGGCCCTGACCGATGCTGGTGTAGATGGCCTCATGGCTGTTGCCGTAAAGCCAGTAGTCATCGGTGAGGTCCGGCGCACCCAGCAACGGGTTGCCCTTGCCTGCAGCGCCATGGCAGGCGATGCAGATGCCGTCGTACAGCTGCTTGCCTTGGACCAAACGCGTCCCGTGCTCGTTCTGTTCCTCGTGTTCTTCCGCACCGTGCTGGGCCTTGCCGCGCAACTGGGTGGATAGCGACAGCACGTAGCTCGCCACATCATCCAGTGCCGTGGCGCCGCCCATTGCGATTAGCGTCGGGCTCCAAGCGGGCATCACCGCGTTGCGGCCATTGAGCACGCTGTCCAAGACCTGCTCGGGCGCGCCGCCCCAGTGCCAAATATTGTCGGTGAGGTTCGGGAACCCCAGCGCACCTTGCGCCATCGAGCCATGGCAGGTGGCGCACTGGTTGGCGAATACAGACTTACCCAGCGCCAAAGCATGCGGGTCACGCGCCAGTTCTTGGATCGGCTTGCCGTCATAGACGCTGAAAGTCGCCGCGAGCTTTTTGTCGCCCGCGGCCTTGTCCGTGTCGTGTTCACCCGCCGACGACCAGCCCGAATAGCCGGTGAAATTGCCCAAGCCCGGGTACCAAGCCAGATAGCCAATGCTGAAAATAATGGTGAGGTAGAAAAGGTTGATCCACCAACGGGGCAGCGGCTTGTTGTATTCGGTGAGATCGCCGTCCCACAGGTGACCGGTCTGGTCCGCGGGTGGGTCGCTCTCCCGGCGGCGCGAGGTCCCCCAGAGCAGCGCCAAGCACGCGACGAGATTCAAAACCACCAAGGCGATGACATAAATTGACCAGCCGCGGGTCATGAGCCGTGCTCCTGGTCGTCCTGCAGCGGCAGGCGGGCAGCGGCATCAAAGGCCGCTTTTCTGGCCGGTCGCCAGGCCCAGATCCAGGCGCCAATAAACAACAGCATCAATCCTGTAGTGATGATTCCGGACAGCATGATCAGTCTCCCTTCGGGGCGTTCTTGCCCAGGGCCTGCAGGTAAGCCACCACCGCGTCTAGTTCAGTGTGACCAGCGACCGCCGCGGGTGCGGCGGCGATCTCCGCATCGGTGTAGGGGTCGCCCAGCCGCTGCAAGCCGCGCATGTGGCGGGCGATTTCTGGGCCATCGACCTGCGCGCCGGCCAGCCAGGTGAAAGCGGGCATGTTGGACTCGGGCACAACGTCGCGCGGATTGTTCAGGTGCACGCGTTGCCAGTCGTCGGAGTACTTACCGCCGACTCGCGCTAGGTCCGGTCCGGTGCGCTTGCTACCCCACTGAAAGGGGCGGTCGTAGACCGACTCGCCGGCCACGGAGTAGTGGCCGTAGCGTTCGGTTTCAAACCGCAGCGTGCGAATCATCTGCGAATGGCAGTTGTAGCAGCCCTCGCGCACATAGATGTCGCGGCCAGCCAATTGCAGTGCCGGATAAGGCACCACGCCCGGGCTCGGCTTTATAGCCTCAGCTTGGTACATCAGTGGAATGATTTCGGCGAGGCCGCCGAAAGACACGGCCACGGCGATCAGTACCGCCATCAGACCGACGTTCTTTTCAATCTTCTCGTGAAATTGGCTCATGTTGGGTCCCTCAGGCGCGTGCAGCGGCGGCGTCTGGGTGCAGCACGGGCAGCTGCGCGGGTGACGGTGCCAGCTGGTAGGTTTTCCAAGTGTTGAAAGCCATCAGGATCATCCCGGCCAGCACCAGCACACCACCGCCCAAGCGCACCAAGTAGTAGGGGTAGGTGACGTTCAGGGATTCAACGAAGCTGTAGGTCAGCGTGCCGTCGGCATTGGTCGCGCGCCACATCAGGCCCTGCATCACACCGGCGATCCACATGGAGGCGATGTAGAACACCACGCCGATGGTGTGCAGCCAGAAGTGCGCATCGATCCACTTGATCGAGTACATCTGCGTTAGGCCCAGTAGGCGCGGCAGCAGCGCATAAATCGAACCCACCGAGATCATCGCAACCCAGCCCAACGCACCGGAATGCACGTGGCCGATGGTCCAGTCGGTGTAGTGGCTGAGTGAGTTAACGGTCTTGATCGACATCATCGGGCCTTCGAAGGTGCTCATGCCATAGAAGGACAGCGACACGATCAGAAAGCGCAGGATCGGATCGTCACGCAGCTTGTGCCAGGCGCCCGACAGCGTCATCAGGCCGTTGATCATGCCGCCCCAGGAAGGCATCCACAGCATGATCGAGAACGTCATGCCGAGGGTCTGCGCCCAATCCGGCAGCGCGGTGTAGTGGAG
>CAIPNE010000596.1 GCA_903866355.1 uncultured Gammaproteobacteria bacterium | reverse complement strand
TTATTACGTGGCGACCGGCTAAACGCCACTGCCAGCCATTTGCGCAGTTTGATGCTACCTGATGGGCTCCGTTATCTCGCCTTCACCCGCCGTTTAATTCCAGGCTGGCCGCCGAATTGATTTCCTCCGCTAACGGATCTTAAAAATCTAAACGTTAGCCACAAAACCTACCTGATCCATCCAAGAGCAGAGCTAAGGGGTAAGCGTCCGCCCCACCACCTTTACTCAGTCTGAACGCGCCAGCGGCCATAGCTTATCGAGCCGGCTATTCGGCCAGCGCGCGATCTTGGCGGGTCGAATTCTGAATCTTGTTGCCGTGCGTGGGTTTGGAGAGCACGCCGTGGCGTTATGGGGCTGCGGGTGCGGGTGATGTTTTAGGGGCAGGGCGTGACACTGGCAGGCCGTGACTCATTGTCCCGTCACTGCGTCCGGCATGTCAGCGAGTGAATGGCAGCAGGAGCGGGCGAACTAGGTTTGCGATAGGGCACCGTGTGGTTCGGCTCGCGTGCTCGGCGCAGATGGTGGGTGTCCCGTCAGTGCGGTGGGTGTCCCGTCAGTGCGGAACCAAGCACTGGCCCCGGAAGCAGACTGGCTCATCCAGTGAGCTTGTCGATCGGCAGAATGATCTTCAGCACCCGCGGGTTGGTCACTGTGCGCCGCGCTGGCGCATCAAACGCAGGAGCTGCCATCCTGAACGGCCACGCACCGGCAGATTTTAATTGGGGAGAAGCCATGTTTTGCAACAAGAGCGACGAAGTTAGCCCGCTCGGCGACCTACCGCCGCACGTCGATGCCTGGTGCCCGGGCACGGCGGGCGACAACCCGGCCTATGTCAGCGCCCGTCGAAACTCGCGGTGTGCCGCGTCGCTCATCGCCGTCAACGTGACTCTCTGGGCGATGAACGGCGCGGCGTGGGCAAACGCCATGCGGCCGTCGCTAGGCGTGCGGGCATGACAGCGCAGATCCGTGAAAAGCTCCGCTACGAGGGTGAGGATGTGACCATGTGCACCAACCCCCTCAGCGACTACTTCGCCATGGGCGGGGTCAACCCGCGCTTCGAATCGAATTGCACGGCGCTATGGCGCGGCTACGTGGGTCGATGGGAAATCATCGATGGCCGGCTCTATCTGGTCGAACTGCACGGCACCCTAGAGAGCGGCGCCGAAGCATCGGTTGCCACCATCTTTCCGGACTTCCCGGACAGAGTTTTCGCCCACTGGTACTCGGGCACAATTCGCATCCCACAGGGCAAGCAGCTTGAGTACGTTCACATGGGCTACGGCAGCACCTTTGAGCGCGACCTGCTTCTCCATTTGGAGCGTGGCGTCGTCAAGCACACCCAGGTACGCCACAACGGGGCGGAGGAGTCTGAAAACGCACCTGAAGGCTACGAAATCGGGGCCATGACCGTGTCCCCTCGGACCCAGCAGGACGACGGGGAAGCCGTGTGATCTACCTGTACGGGTACCTCGGGGTCGGTGCTGCGGTGCTTGTCATCATTTTTGGCGTGGACCGACTGACGAAAGAGCCTGCGTCGGAGTCGCTTCGAGAAATCTTTGATGCCGTGAACCCCAAGCGCAAGAAGCTTGCCTACCGAATCCTGAACCAGTTCGTGGCGCCGACGATCGCCGCCGTGGCCGTCGTCATCTGGCCCGTTGCCGTCTACATGAGGGGCAAAAAG
>CAIPNE010000595.1 GCA_903866355.1 uncultured Gammaproteobacteria bacterium | reverse complement strand
TGACACCACTGACACCACTGACACCACTGACACCACTGACACCACCGACACCACCGACACCACCGACACCACCGACACCACTGACACCACCGACACCACCGACACCACCGACACCACCGACACCACCGACACCACCGACACCACCGACACCACCGACGGCGGGTACTAGAGGCGGTCGGGGACGTGTCTCAGAGCGGCGCACAACGGCGGGGTGCGGAGTCGGAACGCGCAGCGGCTGAATATCGTTTTGCGTTAACAGATCGATAAGATCGGCGCACAGGCGCGGCAAGTGCGTGTCGAGCAGGCGTCGCAGGATTCTAAATAACGCCTCGCTGGTATGTGGGTTCGCAAACTCTTCCTTGAGCGCGTCAGCAAAAATGCCGCAGACCACCGCCGGTCCAAACGGATTAGAGCCCATGTCGATCACACGTCTGGCGAGCGAGGATAGTCGTGCAGCAAGCTCTTCGAGGGCGGGTTCATTGGCACGTTCAAGTTCAGCGACGATGCCCGACAACGACAAAAAGTGCTCAAATTCCCTTTTTTCGATTAGAGATAATTTGCTGTGAAGATCAATTTTCTCCGCCTTGGCCGCAGGCTCCAAGGGGTTATTGAGAATGGCAGCCGCCCGGCTAAACAGGGCATGGACCTGCGAGCGGATCTCCGCGCTGCGTTCCTTAAGCCGCGTCAGCGTCTCATGGATCATTCGGCTTTCTCGGTCCGATCTGGCATCCCGAGCCGCCAAAAACAGGGCTTCACCGGCCTGACGCAATAATTCTTCGAGCACCGCACCGGGAAAGCGTTCCACTATTTGAAGAATTTTAGGCAGCGTACGGCCAAACTCTGGGGCATGCCGACGTTGGGTCTCAGAAAGATTGTCGTGCGTCGCACCCGCCTGCGCGCTGGCGTAATGTTCCAAACGCTGAAGGCTAACTAGCGAGGGGCCTTTGAACGCCACCCCCAACCCTGCGGGAATGACCCGACAGATCACGAGATCCAGTTGGTCCTCCTGACCGCCTTCTTCTAAGCAGAAGCGCAACACCGCCGAGCACTTAAGCTGGGCCTGCGCCAAGCTGTCCGCACCTAGCTGGAGAAACATCCCAGCGACACAGAAATCTTTAACGACGCAGGCAACGGGAGGCCGCCCTTCAATGACGATTGAAGCAGGAAGCTGGATAGGCATACGAACGTAGCGCCTGCGCTCCGCCCCTTTGCTGGTCTTCGTGTCATCCACCTTAATTTTTAGCTGCCGCCGACCACACCATGAAAATTCATGCCGACCTCGGGAGCGACGCTGTCGTATCGAGACGGCACGTTTTTTTGAGGTTTAGGCTGGACGAAGTCTACCATCGTTCTTAGCGAGGCCAAATTACAGTCGGCAGACAAATTTAAATAACTATCCCGCCCGAATGTGGCCGAGCAGACACGCCCGCGCGCTGGCTATGCCACAATGTGGGCCATCCTAAAACGCCCGCCAGCAAGACCCAAAACCGATGCCCATGGACACGCCACCAAGCCGTAGCAATTTCATCCGCGACATCATTGAAGACGACCTGCGCGAGCAACGTCATCAGCAGATCGTGACCCGCTTTCCACCAGAACCCAACGGCTACCTGCACATTGGTCATGCGAAATCGATTTGTCTCAATTTCGGCGTGGCCCGCGATTACGCCGGCCACTGCAATCTGCGCTTCGACGACACCAACCCGGGTAAGGAAAGCGCGGAGTTTGAGCAAGCCATCGCCGAGGATGTGCAATGGCTAGGCTTTACTTGGGCGGATCGCTACTTCCACGCCTCCGATTACTTCGAGCAACTCTACGCGTACGCGGTGCATCTGATCGAGCACGATAAGGCTTACGTCGACAGCCAATCGGCCGAGGAAATCCGGTTAACGCGGGGCACGCTCACGGAGCCTGGCCGCGATAGTCCCTACCGCAACCGAACGGCGGCCGACAATCGAGACCTATTTGCGCGCAGGCGCCGTGGCGAATTCCCGGATGGCGCGCAAGTGTTGCGCGCAAAAATTGACATGGCCTCGCCCAATATCAATCTGCGTGACCCGACGCTCTACCGCATCCGCCAAATTGAGCATCACCGTACCGGCGCGCAGTGGCACATCTACCCAATGTACGACTATAGCCACTGCCTTTCGGATGCCCTAGAAGGCATCACGCATTCGCTGTGCACCCTGGAATTTGAGGACCATCGTCCCCTTTATGACTGGGTATTGGCGCAACTACCCGTGCCCTGCCAACCACGCCAAATTGAATTCGCGCGTCTAGAAATCAACTACACCATCACCAGCAAACGCAAGCTGCACGCACTGGTGAGCGAGGGCTTGGTGAATGGCTGGGATGATCCGCGTCTTCCCACACTCAAAGGTATGCGTCGGCGCGGCTACCCAGCAGCGGCTATTCGCGAATTTTGCGAGCGCGTGGGGATAACCAAAAAACAGACGGTCATCGACATGGGGGTACTGGAAACCTGCCTGCGCGAAGAACTGGACCGCAGCGCGCCACGCGTGATGGCCGTCCTCGACCCGGTAAAACTGGTGATCGAGAACTATCCAGCCGACCTCATCGAACAACTCCCGGCCGCCAATCACCCCAAAGACCCCACTTTTGGCGAGCGCTTGGTGGACTTTTCACGCGAAATTTATATCGAGCGTGAAGACTTCATGGAAACCCCCTCGAAAGGTTTTTTTCGCCTCGCACCGGGGCGCGAGGTGCGTCTGCGATGGGCCTATTTAGTGATCTGCACGGACATCATCAAAGATCCACACGGCGAGATTCTCGAAATTCACTGTCGCTATGACCCCGCCACGCGCGGCGGCAACGCACCCGACAATCGCACCGTGAAGGGCACCCTCCACTGGGTGTCGGCGGCCACCGCCATCAGCGCCGAAGTACGACTTTATGACCGACTATTCACCATCGCTGAACCCAGTGGCGAGGACTTTCGTCAGCATCTAAACCCAGCTTCCCAACGGCAGGTACCAGCAGCCAAACTAGAGGCGTCGCTGGGCCGCGCGGCACCCGGCGCGCCATTTCAATTCGAACGCATTGGCTATTTCTGCGCGGACCAGCACGACCACGCACCCGCTCAACCCGTGTTTAACCGCACGGTGACCCTGCGCGATACTTGGGCGAAAGTCCAAGGTCGGCGGGATTAAGACCGACTCTCGCAGTAGACTGCCCGGGCTAAGCACTCCCTCGCCATAGTTCAACGGATAGAACGGGGCCCTCCTAAGGCTCAGATGTAGGTTCGATTCCTACTGGCGAGGCCAATCGTCAATCGAAGCGGGTGTGGCGGCACACCGGCCAACTTGTCGACGATTTAAACGCCCTAGCGCCGCAGGCGAACGCTCACCTACCGTGCACCGCTAACAGCCCAGCACCAGCCCTATCTTGCTACCAGCAAACTACGGTAGAGTCTCGCCCGCAAACTACTAACCCCCGCCCTTGGAGAGAAATTATGCAGTTCAAATCTATTGTAAAATCGCTGGCGCTCGTGTCGGCACTGTCGTTAGGCGCTATTGGTAACGCCTCCGCACAAGCCGTCGGCGTCAATACCGGGCCAACCACCCTGCAGCTCGGCGTCATGAAGTGCCACGTGCTTTCCGGCACACGGGTCTACCTGCTAATCCGCTCTACGGCCGACGTGGAATGCGTTTGGGAATATAAAGGTGCGACCGAGAAATACCACGGCGAGACCGGTATCGCGCTGGGTCTTGACCTTAGCTTCAAAGAAAACGAAGAAATGGCTTTCACCGTGTTAGCGGGCAACGGCAACGTAACACCGGGTCAGCATTCGCTGGCTGGCAAGTTCGTTGGCGGCACTGCTGACGCCGCGTTAGGCGTGGGCGTGGGCGTCAAGGTTTTGGTTGGTGGTGGCAAAAATAACATCAGCCTCCAGCCGTTGGCCCTAGCCGGCAGCACTGGCAGCGTCGGCGCGTCGGCCGGCCTCGGCTTCCTGTACATCGAAGCCCCGAAGAAGTAGTCACTACTCTTTCGGCGTAGCACTTTCAGGCGGGTGAGCCCGCAGCGCAAGGAATTTGCCTTGCTGCTGTGGCTTGGCCCGCTTGAAAGCCTAGGCTACGCACCGCGAAAACTGAGGCGGCCGCGATTGAGCGAGCCTTCCTCTGTTGGACTCGCGCCCCGCGCTAACACCACCTGCCTACGCCGTATTGAGCGCTCGCAGAGTCGGCTTATCGACACCTTATCTCCGCGTCAGTTGATCTCGCCACAGGCCGCGACACTACCTACGTCCACCCGCGCCTTCGAAAGTCACTAACCCAGCTGCGCAATCGTGGCAGCATATTCGTCCAGAACACGCAGCGCTTCATCGCGTGGAAAATCTGCAAACGGCAAGAGTACGCGGTTAGCGCCAAGGCTTAGCATGCGTTCCAGTCGTGCCGGGTCGATGCCTCGCTGGTCGCTGACCTCGGCTAGCACAGTGATATCAAGTGTTGCGGGATCCCGTCCCCGGGCCCGCATTGCGGCGTGAATATCCACTAACGCGCTTGGAAAATCTGCGAGCAAACCTTCTATCGGCATCCAACCGTCGCAGTATTCGGCAATGCGTGCCGGGACGTATTTTGAGTAAGCCCCCATCAGCACTGGCGGCCCGCCGGCTTGTTGCGGCTTGGGCCAACACCACATCGGCGGGAAGTCGACAAATTGTCCATGATATTCCGGCACGTCATCGCACCAAATGCGCTTGATAGCGAGCATGCGTTCGCGCGTGACTTTCCAGCGATCGGCAAATTCGACGCCATGATCAGCCATTTCCTCGGCATTCCAACCCGCCCCGATACCAAACAGCAGGCGCCCACCAGACAGCCGGTCCAGCGACGCTGCGGCTTTTGCGATATGGATGGGATCGTGCTCGGTCAATAGTGTCACGCCAGTACCGAGCTTCAGCGTTTTGGTCACCGCCGCCGCCATCGACAAGGCCACGAACTGGTCATGGCTGTGTGAATACATGGAGGGCAACTCACCACCACCAATAAAAGGCGAGCGGCGACTGGTGGGGATATGGGTGTGCTCGGCGTAGAACAGGGATTCGAAGCCGCGAGATTCAAGCGCTGGGCCAAGGTCTTGTGGCTCAATACTGGTGTCGGTCGGAAAACAAACGATCCCGAAATCCATCACGAATACCTCACTTAGGTTGTCCAGCGGCGCATGCGCCGGATGTTTACCCGCCATTCCGTTCCTGTGACATCCAAGATAGTCGCACCGATCGGTGCCCTGCACTACCGAAGGGCAACTGTCGAGGGTAAATTTTTGGACATGGTGAAGCGCGGCCCTAACGCAAGCTCCGCGCGCTGCGTAGGCACGTGCGAGGCTCGGCAACAGCGCCGTAGGAGGTCGGGGATTCGCGAGGGGGGAATGGTGCCGGCGAGGTGAATCGAACACCTGACCTACTGATTACGAATCAGTTGCTCTACCAACTGAGCTACGCCGGCGGGCTTTCAAGACAAGCGCGTGATGATAACCGAAAGCTTTTACCAATGGCCTAATTTAGCGCGCTAAATATTGTTATGGCGGATGCGG
>CAIPNE010000594.1 GCA_903866355.1 uncultured Gammaproteobacteria bacterium | reverse complement strand
TCAGGAAATTACCTACCGCGCGTTTGCCACGGCGCTGGGCATCCCACTCCAAGGAGTTTCGGCCAGCGTGGAAGGCGATATCGATTTCCGGGGATTCTTCGCGCTAGATGACACCGTACGGCCCGGTTTCGGCGCCCTGCGAGTGAACATCACGCTGACCTCCAACGCCTCACCCAGCGACCTCGCGCGCCTGACCGCGGCGGTGAACGCGCATTGTCCGGTGCTCGATATGCTGAGTGTGCCCGTGCCAACGACCTGCAATACCCGGGTGGTGCCGGGGTGAATGTCCACCCCGCCAAACGGCCCACGTAGTCTGCGATCAATCCCCGGTAGTGCGCCGCGCGGGGGCGCGTTCCAAACCACGGGACTGGAGGTATTCGTCGTAGGTGCCACGAAAATCGACGATGTCGTTGGCGGTAATTTCTAGCACCCGGGTGGCTAACGAGGAGACAAACTCGCGGTCATGACTGACAAAAATCAGGGTGCCTTCATAGTTATCCAGCGCTAAATTCAGCGACTCAATCGATTCCATATCCAAATGGTTGGTGGGTTCGTCCAGCAACATAATGTTGGGCCGCTGCAAAATTTGTTTGCCAAACAGCATGCGGGCTTCTTCACCACCCGAAATCACGTGCACGGATTTTTGGCTGTCCTCTTTGGAAAACAGCAACTGCCCCAACACCGCGCGGATCGCCTGCTCGTCGTGGTGTTTCTGTCGCCACTGGTTCATCCAGTCGAACAAGTTCATGTCGGTGGCGAAGTCGTGCGTGCGGTTCTGAGGCACATAACCGAGTTCGGTGTTCTCCGACCACTTCACGACACCTTGGTCGGCCTTCAGCACGCCCGCCAGACAGTTGAGCAGCGTGGTTTTGCCGATGCCGTTGGAACCAATAATGGCCACCCGCTCGCCCACCGCGACCATCAGATTGAAGTTTTTGAACAGCGTTAAACCATCAAAACCCTTGCTGAGATGCTCGACTTCCAGCGCCAAACGATGCAGTTTTTTGCCCTGTTCGAAGCGGATGTAGGGGTTTTCACGGCTGGAGGGTTTGATGTCGTCCAGTTTGATTTTTTCAATCTGGCGCGCGCGCGAGGTGGCTTGACGGGCTTTCGAGGCGTTGGCCGAGAACCGGCTGACAAACTGCCGGAGGTCGTCGATTTGGGTTTGTTTGCGCGCGTTATTGGCCAGCGTGCGCTCCCGCACTTCGGTCGACGCCATCATGTAGTCGTCGTAATTGCCCGGATACAGCCGCAATTCGCCGAAGTCGAGGTCGGCCATATGCGTGCAGATGCGGTTCAGAAAATGCCGGTCATGGGAGACGATGACCATCGTGCATTCGCGCCCGGCGAGAACTTCCTCCAGCCAGCGAATGGCATTGATGTCCAAGTTATTGGTCGGCTCGTCCAACAGCAGGATGTCCGGATCACCAAACAGTGACTGAGCCAGCAACACCCGCAATTTCCAACCCGGCGCGATGGCGCTCATCAGGCCCGAATGTTGTTCGATGGGGATCCCTAACCCCATCAGCAATTCCCCCGCCCGCGATTCGCAGGTATAGCCGTCGAGTTCTGCAAACTGCACTTCGAGTTCCGCCACTTGCATGCCTTCGGCTTCGCTCATGTCGGGCAGGCTGTAGAGTCGGTCGCGCTCCTCTTTAACCTGCCACAACGCCTCGTGCCCCATGATCACGGTGTTGATGACCGTCATTTCCTCGAACGCGAACTGGTCCTGTCGAAGCTTGCCGAGGCGCTCGTTAGGGCCTAGCGAGACGTTGCCGGCAGTGGGTTTGAGGTCACCGCTCAGGATTTTCATGAGGGTGGATTTTCCACAGCCATTCGCGCCGATCAGCCCATAGCGGTGACCATTGCCAAATTTGACAGAGACGTTTTCGAACAGCGGTTTGGCACCAAACTGGATGGTGAGGTTAGCGGCACTTAACACGGCAGAATTCCCGACATGAAGTTGAAAGAGGCGATCCCCGGCAGCCTAAGCGCCAACGAGGGCGCGCAAGCATAGGCGTTTGAGGGCCTCTTGGCGATGAGGCTGGCGGCTCGGCGGCCAATGCGGGCGCCTGGCAAAACGCCCACGTTCGCCGTGGAGTCGAAGTTTTGCCAGCAAAACCGGCCCGAACTGCTGGGCACGCCGAAGCTCGAGCCTAGCGGTAGACCACCAACGTACGGACCTCAATGCTCTCGCGGGGCCGTGCGTCAGCGGGTGCGTCTGGGTTTTGAAATCCGGTATGGGGCGTATAACTCGCGCGGCCATCAGTGGCGGAATCCCAGTTCTTCAACAACAACACTTCGGTGGGCTGCATGTCATGCACGTAGTACCAGCGGTGCGCGGGGTTGTATTGCACCGAGTAGATTTCCCCACTGTGTCGAGGTTGCTCGAGGTCGTCTTCGCCAAAATGGTGGATATCGGTGGCGACAAAATCGGCCGGCTGCGCGCTGCGCGCATCGCACACCGCCAGCGGCACGTCCTGTACGGGCCCGATGATGGGACGCCAGACGTTGATCAGCGCCAGACGGTGACCCGCATACGAGGGGCGACCGGCCGCGGCCAGAATCTCTTGGGCGCGGCGCGGTCCCGACGCCGGCGTATAGTCATTGTGGGCGGCGTCAACCGGCGTGCGCACCCCCGATTGACCCTGCGCCGCACGCACCGCACTGCGCTGGTTGTGGTCGAACACCACCACGTCGATAACCCCTAGCACGCGCTGCAATAAAGCGGCGACTTCGGGGTAATAAGCCTGGCGCACCGCGGCGTCATCGTAAAAATCGGGCACGCCAGAGGGTGCGTGCAGCAGCTCAAAACCGGCCACATCCACACTGGGCGGTGGCACCAGCCCACGGCAGTCGGTCACCGGCATGGCATGATGCACCTGCGGCGGGCGCACTAACTTGCGGACACTATTGGGTGGGTAGATCAAATGAGCGGCCCGCCCCAAGGTGGGCACGAGATACGCCAGCAGGGCTTCGACGGTGTGAGTCATGCGAATTCTCCCCGGGGCAGTAGCGGTGTCTGCGTCATGGATAAATGGGCCACAAACCAGTCGCAGGCCGCGCGACTAGACTGCTCGAACCCCTCGAGGTAGGGCCGATAATGATGACCGGCCATGAGCAATAAGCGTTTCGGCTCGCAGGCACGCGCGTAGGCTGCCAGCGCGATGCGCGTGGGTGTGATGTCATCTTCCGTGGCCACGATCATCAGCAACGGGGTGGGCGCCACGCGGTCAATCAAACCCAGCGCATCGTAGGCGAGCCGAAATTCCAACGAAGCGGCCGTAAAGGTACCCGGCCACACCGCGCGCCCGGCGGTCACGAAATGGTTGAAATACGCCCAACTGCGCCGTCCCGGCGAGGTTTCCGGCTGGCTGGGATCGTCGCTGCACACCGGCATGAGCGTCGGCGGATTGCCGGCTGCCAACGATTTTCGTTCGGCGTCGATGGTCTCGTACAAAGCTCGAATACCCGCCGGCGTGTTGCAAATGTCCAAGTTTGCCAGCGTGTTCAGAGAAGGCACCTGCGCGACTACACATTTAATGCGGCGGTCCACGGCCGCGGCGACGATCACCTGCCCGCCGGTAAAACTGGTGCCCCACACGCCGATGCGCTGCGCGTCGATGCCCGCGAGGCTTTGGAGGTAGGTGATGGCGTGGCTGTAATCCCGGCGCTGCGCGAAGGGGTCGATTTCCTGACGCGGCCAACCATCGCTGGCGCCCAGATTACGATGGTCGTACACCAGCACGGCCAGTCCGGCCGCGCAAAAAACTTCGGCATAGTCATCGAGGCCCATTTCCTTCACCGCCGAGAAACCATGCGCCATCACCACCACCGGAGGTGGCGGCACGGTTTGTTCGGGGAGATACAACCAGCCACGCAACGTGACCCCATTGGCGTCAAATTCGATATCCGAGCGCATAGTCTCTTGGCCTGGCTGGAGGGTCGTTGCATCCTAGCAGGGCGTTTGAGGACTTGAAAATCACACCGTCGCGGGCGTGGGCGCCGGCGACCCGAGGGCAGACCAATGAACGAAGACATTACCGGAGGTTGTCTGTGTGGCGCCGTGCGCTATCGCTGCACGGCAGCGCCGATCAGCATGGGCCTGTGTCAGTGCGAGCGCTGCCAGCGGCAGTCGGGATCGGCGTTTCTAATCGCCACCGTGTTTGCGCGTGACGCCGTGTGCTTTGAGTCGGGTGCGCTAAAAATTCATGCGGCCTACGCCGAAAATGGTGCGGGCTTGTACCGGCATTTCTGCCCGGAGTGCGGGGCAGCCATTATGATCACCCTCGACCGCTATCCCGACATCCGCTCGCTGATGGGCGGCTCGTTAGACGACAAACGCCACCTGCGGCCAAGTTTTAGTCTGTGGTGCGACAGCGCGCAGCCTTGGCTGCGTCTGCCGCCCGAGATAGCGCAGTTTGCTGGCTATCCCGACGGCCTCATTACCTAAGGCTCGCGCAGGGGGGCTTAGTCGATGACGACGGCAATAAAACCGGCGTCGAGCCCTTCTTCGCCCTCGTGAATATTCACGGCCGTGACCACGCCGTCCGCCGGGGCTTCGTGCGGCACTTCCATTTTCATCACTTCCATAATGAACAGGGTATCGCCGCTGGCGACGGTGTCACCGGGCTTAACCATGACTTTCCACATATTGCCGGCCGTTTGGAGTTCGATTTCATGCG
>CAIPNE010000593.1 GCA_903866355.1 uncultured Gammaproteobacteria bacterium | reverse complement strand
TCCGAGACTACAGACAAACCGGTTGGTTTCAACAGGGCCGAGATGATGTCGTGCGCGGCGCGATCCACCTGGGTCAAGGAAGAACGATTGCGCTTGTGCTCCGCAGTCAGGCCCCGCTTATAAAAGCCTAGGATGATCTCGCCGGCCTGCTTCGCAGCATCGATGGCAGGTTCCATCTCCCGATTAGACATGGAACAAGGCCTTTAGCCGGTTCGTATCGATCTGCGACATGCGGCTCTCGCGTTCCGGATGCCACATCCAGCCCTCCCACGGAAGGCTTTTGTGGCGTATGGCTTCAATTGCACCGCTCTCTGTGCGGGCTGTTACCGTAAAACACGCGGGGCAATCGCCCAAAGTCAAGTTGTGAAAGCTGTTGACCTCTTCCGGCCACGGTCCTGAACCGACTACCGGCAGCAAACGATGACGAGTGCGCACATGCCCGTCCACCGGAACGAGTCGGCCGCCCGCCCAGGTTGCGAGCATCTGCATGCCACGGCAAATACCCAGCAGAGGAAGCTCTCGTTTCTGTGCATAGCCTAGCAAGCCACGCTCGGTCTGGTCGCGCTCCGGAAATTCGCCCACATCATTGCCGCCGGACAGGACGATGCCTTGGGGATTTATGGCGGTGATCCAGGCGTCGAAGCGATCTTGCGGTTGCGCCCCTTCGGCGCTTGGCTGAAACAGGCCGTTGGGCACCGGTACAGGCAACAGCCCCGTCATCAGCAGAAAAGTCATCAATCGCTGGTCGAGGGCGTCTCGCCGTTCATCCCGGTTCGGCCAAACGTCTACCCGCTGGCTGACGACAACCAAAGGCCTGTATTTCATGGCAGAACCTCGACCCGTCGTCCGGCGCAATCCAGGTGCAAGCGCTGCGCTGCCGACCAGCGACGATACAGAACTTCGCCCGCGCCAATGACAGCCGGCAGGCCCAGTTCCCCGGCTCGAATGGCCATGTGCGAATTGGCGCCGCCCCACGCCGTCACCAGTCCCGCGATCGGGTAGGCGAATAACCAGTCGAAGCCCGGATCAGCGCTCGGAATGCAGACGATGGAACCGGCGAGCCGCTCCCGTTCCTCGCATCTCACTACCTGCGATGTCACCTGTTTCTGGGTGATGAAGTTGGGTACCGTTTTCGGCCATTCGAATGCCCAGACGTCGTCTGGGCTGGACATCACCGGCGGCAAGGCAACCGCCAGGGTTTCGCGATAATGCGCCTTGCCCTGCTCGATGGCTCTGGACAAGACGTCGCGCGGGTCTGCTGCGGCCACATGCAGTTCCCGCAAGGCCGCTATATCGCAGTAGGAGACATCCTCCCGGGTGAAGCCCCATTGCTCGCCATAAATGGCGGCCAAGGACAAGGCGTCTGACAAGTTGCGTGTGAAATGGAATTTAGCCAGTTCTCGCAACTCAATCCCCGCCTGCAGAAAATCAAACAAGCCGACCGCGTCCGGATGCAGGCCGTGCGCCTCCATGAGGCGGGCTATTTCACGCATCTGCGGCAGCGTCAGCGAAAATGGCCTGGTCGGCTCTGGCGTTGGTGGACGCTGATGCCAATCGAAGTAGAGCTCCGGTGCTTCGTCGTAGCGCGGAGAGAGCAAGTCGTAAGTGCCTGGGCGCAGATGGCCGTAGCGAGAAAGGAAAGTCGCCTTGTCGAGCATTGCGCGATCCCGTCCCAGTTGACCGTTGACGGTAGACACGCTTGCCATGAAGGCATCGTAGTCCGGCCGCGAGAATACACCGACGGACACCAACGAGCGCAGCATTTGCACCGCCACAAACCCTGCCCTGGCCAGTCCGGCAAAGGGCAAGGTGCCATAGCGCTTGGCGTCTTCCAGGAGCCAGTAGATCCGTTCCAGCGGGTCGGCATCCGACGCCAGCAGAGCCTCACGCCGACTGCTCAACGTTTCCAGTTTGGCAGCGTCGTCGCGCCATAAGCCATCCTTGGGATGGATGATGCGATTGGTCAGTCTTCTCAGACTGTCGGCAATGGTGGAGCATTCCTCTGCCGAAAATCCAGCTTCATGAAGTCGCTCCAGACGCTGGGGTAAATCCAAGGTGTAGCAGGAGAATACGATCTCGAATTCCACCTTGTCGTGCAGGGTCGGTTCGGCCAGCAGCCGGTCGATGTAGTGATCGACCAAGCGGCCAGCCAACCCGTCATCAAGGTCTGCCGGAATGAAAGAGTTGAAGGAGAGCCGCACATCAATGTAGGGCAAACCGAAAAAATGAGGCATCAACGGAAAGCTGCGCAGGTTGCGGTAGCCGTAGTTGTGTCTCTGGTAGGCCCAGATGGCATCGGTGATCAACTCACGATACAAAGACAGGGCGAGAGGCTTTGGGCGTATGCCTATGATCTCGGCCGGATTCCAGTCCGGCATGACGCCATACACGGTGCGCTGTCCCATCAGGAAAGGGTGTGGGCGCATTCCCCGCGCCACCTTCTCCGCGATCAGCGAAAGCCGCCTGGCCTGCAGTTCGGGCGACTCGCAGGCGGCTGCCATCACCAGGGGCCGTGCCTGAAGCAGCCAAAGCGTCTCGGTACCACCGTCGCGAGTGACAGCGAACTCGCAATCAAGCGGCACATTGCCGAACAGGGTCAGCAATTCCTCCAGCAGAGCTAGGATGCCCGTCAGTTCGACGGGTGGGGCCACAGGCGATAATGCGGCTCCCTGCCAGGTACGTCCGCCGTGTCCCCCCGTGATAGTCGTCGTATCCGAACCTTCGCTCCAATTGACCACGCGGTATGGCGCACAGGTATTGGGGTCATGAGAGAAGGCGACACCCGCGTACACCACGTTTTCGAGCATGGGCTGGATGAGAAGTTCGTCCCGGTCTTCCGCTACGCCGTAAGAGGCAATCACTTTGAGGATTGCGCTCGTCGGGCTGTCGCTCTCCACATTCAAAAGAGACAGATAGGCGCCCGCATTGGACGCTGCATTTCCATCTTCCCGCTGGCAACTTGAGCGCACGATCAGCCGCCGCGAGGTGAAGGCGCTTGAGATCAGAGACAGACATGCTCCACGATCCGAACCCCAGTCCGCGACAGAAAAGCACAACAACGGCAGAATACGAGCAGAATGAATTCTGCTTGCCAATTGTGTCAAAGTGCCTGCCTTGGTGGAGAAGGGGATCGCCATGAGTGTCAATCCTTGCGGCGCACCGACCAGGCGCGCGTCAGATAGGTGGCCTCGATGAACTTCAGCCCCTGTATCCTGCCGGCCACAAAGGAGAGGAAGGCGTCAAAATTCTCTGGCCCCAGCTGGACGCGCAAATCATTCACGGACCGCCAAGCGCCCAGATAGCGATCCGGCGTCATCGTGATCACATGCCTGCCTTCCAGATACACAACGCCATCAAAGTAGGGGCAAGCCGAAAACTTCTCTGTCAAGGTTTCCGTAATCCCAGAGCGGCCTGAAGATACCCGTTTTATATTCGGCCGCAGTGTGTCTAGGTGCGCTTCGATTTCCACCAGAAGCGGATTCACTTCGATTAGACGCGGATTCCACAGCGCGGTAAACCTGCCTCCCGAGCGCAAGACTCTATGAATCTCGCGGGTGGCGCTATCAAAATTGGCCCAATGAAACGAGGATGCCATGGACATCCAATCGCAGGAGGAATTGGTCAAACCGGTATGCTCAGCGCTGCCCGCCAGCCAGCGGATGGTTGTTCCCTTGCTGTCGGCGATACCGTTGGCTCGCATGTCATGGTTGG
>CAIPNE010000592.1 GCA_903866355.1 uncultured Gammaproteobacteria bacterium | reverse complement strand
GACGATAGTGCATTTGTCCATTTTGCCTGTGACTCCTTCGTCGCCTCCCGATCTTGCGACTGGCGTTTGCAGACGACGTTACTTCAACCTTCAATTTTGTGATTGCTTGGCCGGCAGGTCGCGCTAACTTCTGCGCGCGAGTCCATGGACAGCTTCAGCGCCTCGTGCCCCCATCATGGCGCGTCGCTGCCGTTCTAGGCCGCCATGGGGTGCTACGCAAATGTAGTAGGCGGTGCCGACTTGGTCAATTTCAGTTGTCGACCAGTCGCCATGGACCAGCAACCGAGTGTCGTTCAGAACATCTTCCGCACCACGCCAGCCTAGTGACTAGCGATGATCGTCAGCTTGAGCCCTTACGGACGTGTTTTGTGTCACTCGAGTATGAGGCGGCTGTGCATACGGGGGGGCGTTAGTGGCAGACCGAGGGCCGTAGGTTTTTGCGCTGGCTGCCCGGGGGGGCAGCTAAATCTCTGCTGGGGGAGCGTCGGCCAGCTCTGGTTGAGACGTCGGTTTGCCGATCATCTCCACGTTGCACCCGGCGCAGATGATTCTCGTGTGTGGCGGCACCCACGCCTTGCTACCACATTGAGGACACTTTAAAGGTTCCCGTGGTGGGGGTTTTTTGGGCGCAGGGCGGTATACCGCCAACTTGCCGTTGATTTCTGCCGGGAGTTTTTCGATGGGTGCGGCCGAGGCGGCATACTCAATGCCGGCGTCTTTCAAGGCGCTCGTGCGCGCTGTTTGGCTCTCTGGCGTTACTGGCAAATGCCGATCCATCCAAGGGATGAAAAACCCGGTGTGGAGCAAGTTTTGGCAGGAAACCCAGTACACGCCGCCGGGGATGATGTAGTGATCCATGGAACGGCCGGTTTTCTTGCCGCCGGGTAAACCGGTGTCGGAGGGCATTAAACCCAGCGATTCCATTTTTCTGGCCCATTCCTGATTGTGCGCGTTGGCGCGCGAGGGGCTGGCGCAGTGTTGCTGCCAGTGATGCACCATTTCATGCACGAGCGTGGAGAGTGCCGCTTCGGCCGACAACAAAGTGAAGAATCCCGGGTGCAGGCCGAGTTCATCCATTTGCGCGCCCTGGTGCGAGATGAACCGTCCCGCATGGTGATAACCATAGACGCGACTCGCCGAACGCAAGGTGAGTAGGCAAGGCGGTAATTTTCCTGCAAACAGTTCGGCATTGAAATGATCGAAGGCGTTTTGGAGTGCCGAATAAAAACCCACAGTGGGTGAAGGTGCAGAAATCATGTGGTTCCTGTGGCGTTGTGATGCCCGGTTTGTACGACCGGGCTTTGGGTTAGAACGCTCGGCGGCGTTTTGCGTGCGCCTGAGGCCGGCGGGCAGCGTGGAATGCACGCTGCGGTGGCGGCCGTCTTACGCGCGCCATATTTTTTTGTAGCGATGACCCACCGTCAGCAGTACGCCATCGGTCGCCCTGACCGCATAAAGATTGAAATGACGGACCACGCGGCGGTAGAGGTCTTGCCCCAGCCAGTTTAAACACGCTTGTTTGGCGCGCTTATCGAAATACAACACTTCTCCCCCTCGATGGTCGTGGCTAACCCGGCCGAATTCCAAGAGCTGAGTCAGCGCGAATAGGGGCACGCCGCGCTGTTGTTGGCGAATGCTGGCGTGCTGCGTCATAGCGATCGGTCCCATGATAGATCCCCGTTGTTGGTGCTGAGAGGGAGTCATGGTGGCGGATCACTGGCGCACCAGATGAGCCAGCGGCATCGCGCCGGGCGAGCGGCAGGGGGTTAGCAGCGATAGCGCCTCGTC
>CAIPNE010000591.1 GCA_903866355.1 uncultured Gammaproteobacteria bacterium | reverse complement strand
GTGTCCGTGGACTGGGGAGCGCGAGTCCACGTGGGTCGCGGTTGAAGGGCGGGGCACGGTGCACTCCTACGGTGAAGTGCAACACGCGATCCAGCCGGCCTTTAAAGACAAAGTGCCCTATCTCATTCTGCTCGTGGATCTAGATATTCAAAACGGGCAACCCACGGCCAGCGATGCGCTGCGCGTAGGCGGTAATTTGGTGACGCCCGCTGGCGATTTTGCATCGCCCGAGCAAGTGAAACGCGTAGGCATCGGCACCCGCGTACGGATGGTTTTGGTGAACCTTGGCGAGGGCATGGCGTTACCGCAATGGACTATCGATGAAAGCGCGGTGCAACCTGCGCAACCTTGGCGCTACCCGCAGGAATAACCCGCGCCCAACCTTGGCGCTCAGAGGAAAATTCCATGGCGTTGAATATCCAGCCAACCCCCGCCACCTTGGGCGCAACCCTCACCGGGGTAAATTTGGCGGCGCTGACCCCCGGCGAGTGGGCCGCCATTTTGGCGGCATTCCACGAGTACGCCGTGCTGTTTTTCCCGGCGCAACATTTAAGCGCAGCAGCGCAGTTGGCCTTTGCCAAGCGCTTTGGTGACATTGAGATCCTGGTGGAAGGTCTGCCGAACGTGCCGATCGCTAACACCACCAAGGATGGCGAATTGTTGGCAGCAGATTCTCATTTCATGCAGTTGCTGCGTGGCAACGAAGGCTGGCATACCGATAGCTCCTACGTGCCGCTCGCCGCCAAAGCTTCGGTGCTGTCGGCCCACGTGTTGCCGCGCAACGGCGGTGCCACCCAGTGGGCCGATGCACGTGCGGCCTATGCCGCGCTAGACCCCGCAACCCGCCGACGGATTGCCAATTTAAACGCCCATCATTCTTATTTTTATTCGCAGAAAAAAATGGGCCATGAGGTTGCGGTGGGTGCGGGTTATGGCTTTAGCGCCGCCGAGCCACCGCTGCGCCCGTTGGTCAAAGTGCATCCCGTGACGGGGCGGCCCGCTCTTTTCATTGGCCGACACGCCGCCAGCATTCCCGGTATGGACAGCGAGGAGGCCGCGACACTGCTCGCCGAGTTGCTGGCGTTTACTTGCCAGCCACCGCGGATTTATACGCATCAGTGGCAGGTCGGTGATATCGCGGTATGGGACAACCGCTGCGTGCTGCATCGGGCTTGCCCCTACGACTATGCTGAGCCACGGGTGCTGGTGCACACCCGAATTAAGGGCGATGTGGCCACCGAGACTGCGCTCAACGCGCCCGCGGCCGTATGAAGCTGCGCACTCTTTCTGGGATGTGCTGCCGCCGCACCGACTGCCTAGCACGCCACCCGTCACGTCACCCGTCACCTAATAGGCTGCCTGTCCGTGTCTGCGCGCCGTAGCCTAGTGCTGGGTGGCACGGCGTTTATCGGCCGCCACTTGGTGGCGCGCCTGTTGGATTTGGGCCATGAGGTGAGCGTGCTCAACCGCGGGGGCAGCGCGGCGCCCGCCGGGGTGGAACAATTAGTCGCTGACCGCAAAGACCGCGCCGCGATGCGTCAGGTGCTGGGCGGTCGGGTATGGGACGTTGTGTATGACGTGAGTGCGTCGGTGCAAGTGACCAGTCTCGAGGACATCGATGACTTGCTAAATTTGCTGGACGGGCGCTGCGGCAGGTATCAATTTATCAGCTCCATTGCCGCCTATCAGATGGGCTATGGCGCTTTCCCGTGGTCTGAAACGCTGCCCACCACCCGCTCCCGCGCGACCAAATACGGCGGCCATAAAGCGGCTGTCGAAGGGCTGCTGGCGGCGCGTCGGGCGCGCACCGGCTTCGCCTACACGGTGATTCGCCCCGCCGCAGTTTACGGGCCGCACAATAATCTGCCCGACGGCGAAATGGCGATGTTTCTGCGTTTGGCACAGGGCCGGCCAGCACTGGTACCACACGCGGGTTTGGTCTGCTTTCCCTACGGCCACGTGTTGGATCTGGTGCGGGCGATGGTGCTGGCGGCCGAGCATCCGGCGGCGGTCGGCGAGATTTTTAACATCACCGCCGAAGCGGTGACGGCCAATCATTACATCCGAACCATCGCCAAAATTTTAAATGTAGAACCCAACATCGTCAGTGTCCCCGATGAGGTGCTGGCCGGGTTGCGTGATCCGCTGCCGTTTAATCATCGGTTTCAAAAACTGGTCCACGCGGTGCTCAGTACCGAGAAGGCGCAACGGGTACTGGGTTTCGCGCCGAGCTTTGATTTCGAAGCCGGCCACCGCCAAACCTACGAGTGGTTCCAAGCTGAGGGCCTGGAGCGGCTGGCGACCCCGATGAACGATCCGGTGTGGAATATTTCTTGGGATTTCAGCCGCGAAAGCGCCTTGCTAGAACGACTAAACTTATCCGCTTAAACAGGATGGGACGCCCGCTACGGCGCCGTGATGTGCGCGCCAGCAGTGCGGCGGCCCCGCAACCCGAGCGCTAGTCAGGGGCACCTCCCTTCACCTCGCGCATCAACAATTTGCCGGGGTGCTCGTCGACGCGGTGCTGGTCATACGCAATCGCTCGTTTAGCAGCCTCGCTACTGCGCGCGCGTTAGCGCCCGCCAGCAGGTCCCCGGAATCCCGGGCCGACAGGACGTGCAACGTAATCGGCCCCTGCCAAAGCGCTTGCCAGCTGACGGTGGACGTATTGAGCCTTGGCCCAGTGCCCGAGATATCCAGAATCTCAAATGCCACAAGCGGGCCCTCGAGGGGTTGCCGGACGTAGTGGTCCAGGGCGTGCAGATTCGCGTGATAGACCCCCAGCTGATGGACTTCGCGTGCGATGCCTGGGG
>CAIPNE010000590.1 GCA_903866355.1 uncultured Gammaproteobacteria bacterium | reverse complement strand
GTCACCCACCTTGAAAAGGGGTTCGACGTTAGCATCGACGCGGGCACTTGCCCCGGCGGCCACCGCACCCAGCGCTTGTTCTGCTGTGATCGCCATTACGCCACCTCCGCTGCAATTTCACGCTGACGCGCCGCCAGTTCCTCGGCGGTTAAGGCACCCTTTTCCACGAGCAAAGTCTCATAGGCGTGCAACCAATGCTCGTAGTAGCTGGTGTTGAGGTAAGCGGTGGCGCCCATGCGTTCGATCGCGTGGCGAAATTGGTCGATGTTGTAGAAACCGCAGGCAAACACCGGCAAAAACAGCCCAAAAACGCGTTTTTCCCATTCCGCATGGAAGACCGGTTCGTTTTTTTCCGGGTTCACCGGGCCCATTCCGTCCAGCCCACCAAGATCATGTACACCGTTCATTGGACGCTCCTTTAAGAGGTGACTTTAGCCACCCCGATCATCGCGTCGCGCGTGACCAGAGCTGCCAGTTGTTCTTCCGTGAGATGTTCGGTGCCTGCGGGGCGCTCGGGCAGCACGAGGTAGCGCACTTCCGAAGTGCTGTCCCATACCCGCACTTCCGCGCTGGCGGGTAATTCCAAGCCGAACTCCTGCAGCACGCTGCGTGGATCGACCACCACCCGCGATCGATAGGGCGCCGACTTGTACCACACCGGCGGCAAGCCCAAGGTGGGCCACGGGTAACAAGAGCACAGCGTGCACACCAGCACGTTGTGAACCTCGGGTGTGTTTTCCACGACCACCAGATCTTCGCCCTGCAGCCCGGAATAACCCAGTTCAGCAATCGCCGCCGTTCCATCACTCAGCAGACGTTGTTTGTAAGGCGCATCAACCCACGCGCGCGCCACCACCCGAGCGCCGTTGCGCGGGCCCACTTTGTGTTCGTAGGTGTCGATTAAAGCATCGATCGCTGCGGGGTCAACGAGCCCTTTTTCAACCAGTAGAGATTCCAACGCCTTGACGCGAATTTCTATCTCGCTGAGCGGCCGGGTATGGGCGGATGAGGCCATGGCTTGTCCCTCGTATGGTTAGGCTTTGTTTCAGTCGGCCACTATATTCCAGAGTCCCCGCGACCCACAGCGTGGTGTCTTCAGCGAACCCTCGCACGCCACCCAGCACAGGTCGCAGGCAAGCGTGCTCGCCGGGTGGCCGCGCACCTCGCACGGTTTGGGTTGCGCGCAGACGCGCGGGGCGTTGCGCCGGCCAGTCCTCTGGGCTCACGTGCGCCACTGGCCGGTGCGTGGCACACACCAGCCAGTTAGGCCGCAGCAGGTCAACCTGCGCCGATACGGCATCGTAGTTAGCCTGCCGCTTGCGCGCAAGATTTTGCGCTGTCGCCTCTCAGCACGCGGGGGGCCACACTCACTCACGCAACGTGGACAGCGACGGGTGTTGTGAGCGCCCCGGTGGTGACCACCGACCCCGAGCCAAACCACGCGGTCTGCTAGCCAAGATAAACTGCCGGACGACGGCCGGGAAGATGCTAGCGAGCGCGCAGTGCAGCATCTACATCAAGATCCTATCTTGCTAGGCCTATCGTTACCGCCACGCAACAACTCCTTCGGGCAACTCGTGGCGCCGCTTAACACTACCGGCCGCATCGCGCAGCCGGATCCGCGTGATGCGGCCGGGAGCGCATTGATTGGGGCCCTCGCTAATCCATTGTTAGGCCGGCTAGCGTAGAGGGCTTAGGGGATTTATTGGCATCGCACGACGGGAGCGCCGAAAGTCATGAATGTCTGGATTACGGGGGCTTCTTCGGGCATTGGTCTAGCCCTGGCCCAGCACTACGCGGAGGCTGGCCACACGGTGCTCGCCTCTGCCCGCGCTAGCGCAAAACTCAGCGCTCTCAGCGGCCACGCGGCGCCCGGGACCATTCATTGTTATCCGCTGGATGTCACCGATGAGGCCGCCGTACTGGCGGTCGTGGCGGCGATGGAAGCGGCCCACGGCCCGCTCGACCTCGCCATTCTCAACGCCGGCACCTACGCGTCGCTGGGGGTCAAAGATTTCAATTGCGCGGCAGCCCGCGCGCTGATGGAGGTCAATTATTTTGGTATCTGCCACGGTCTGGCCGCCCTGATGCCGCGCTTTATTGCCCGCCAGCGGGGAACCATTGCGGCCATGGCGTCGCTTGCGGGCTACTGCGGCCTGCCCTACGCCGGCACCTATAGCGCGGCTAAAAGCGCCGTCATTCGACTGTGTGAATCGCTCGCGCCCGAGCTGGCGCGGCAGGGGGTTCGGCTGTGTGTGATCAACCCGGGTTTTGTCAAAACCCCGCTGACGGACCTGAATGATTTTCCCATGCCATTACTGATGCCAGCGCACACCGCCGCCCAGCGCATCGCGCAGGGCTTAGCGGCAGGACCCTTTGAAATTCGCGCCCCCCGCAGACTGGCGTGGCTCCTGCGGGTACTCGCCAGTCTGCCCTACGGGCTGTATTTCCGGCTCACGCGCCGGCTGTTGCGCGCGCCATGATCCCCGCTGGTCTTACTCGCTACGTGGCGTTCATGACCACGCTTAACGAGCACGCTTGCGCGCAACTGGCAACGCTCGTCACCGACGACATTCACTTTCGAGATCCGTTCAACAACCTGCGCGGACGCGCAGATTTTGCACATTGCCTGCGCGACATGCAGATGCAGTTGGCTGAACTGCGCATTGAGGTCACCCATGTCGGCGTACTGCACGCGCCCGCCGCCAGCGCCGAGGACAGCCCGCCGCGTTACGCTTTACGCTGGATTTTCAGCGGAAAAATCCGGGCGCTGGGCAACCGTGCCTGGTGTGTGACAGGCTTTAGCGAGGTCCGGCTAGCCGCCGATGGACGGGTCTGTGAACACTTCGACTACTGGGACGCAGCACAGGGTTTGTACGAGCTGCTGCCGGTGATCGGTCGCTGCATCGGTTGGTTGCGCCGCCGCTTCGCCGTTCGGGGCGTGGTGCAGCATTAAGGTCAGCGCGGCGTCCGCATTAAGCGTGTTCAACGCGCAACTGCACCACATCCACCGTACCCAAGCGAAAACCCGCCTCGCAGTAGCACAGGTAATAGCGCCACATCCGCCGAAAACGCTCATCAAAACCCAACGCCTGAATGCGCGGCCAAGCCGCTTCGAAGCGCTCGCGAAGCACTACAAATTCTCGCTTTCGACCCCGATCGACGAGCTGCCCAAGAAAATCCATTCGATCATCCTGAACGGCTCGGGCGAGGACGCGATC
>CAIPNE010000589.1 GCA_903866355.1 uncultured Gammaproteobacteria bacterium | reverse complement strand
CGCACGCCGAGGTAGGCCGCGGCTTTGCGTTTGGCAGCACCGAAGTCGTCGGCTTCACCCTCGGCCAACAAGCGGGCAGCCATTTGGGCAATTTCGCTTTTGAGTCGCACACCCTCCACACCCGAAAAAGCTTCCCGGCCACGACCGGGCCGGTGACTCGGTTTGCTCATACGCGGAGGCCGCAAATGGCGTCTGCGGCTATCAAAATAGCCGCTCGGATTCGGGTGCCGCTGATTCTGACGAAGTGTCGGTCTTGGTTTCCGCCATCGGGCGCGGGACATCGCGCTCCCGGAAAGACTCAAGCACTGCGTTGCGCCGCCCCACGCCCGCCAACGCGCCGGTGTCCGGGTCTATGCGCACGGTCACGATCCCTGGGGGGGCGACGAGTTCAGTCACCGGGGTATCTTTAAGCGCCACCCGCATGTAATCGATCCACATCGGTAACGCAGCGCGCCCCCCGGTTTCCAGGTTGCCGAGCGCCGCAGAGCTATCAAAACCGACCCACGCGGTGGTGGTGATGCGGCCGTTGAAACCCGAAAACCAAGCATCTTTTTGCTCGTTGGTCGTCCCGGTTTTACCGGCCAGATCCGGTCGTTTGAGCTCCAATGCGCGCCGCCCAGTGCCCCGGGTGATCACATCTTTCATCATGGAATACATCATGAAGGCGTTTTGGGCATCAACGGCCCGCGGTGCCGTGCGCGCAGTTGTCTGGGCTTTTAACGCCTCAACGTCCAAAGGTTCGCCTTCCTCATCGAGCGCCGCTAAGGGCGCGCATTCTTCGCAGGCGCGCAGCGGGTCGGCGCTGCGCACAGTTTTGCCGTCGCTGGTTTCAACCCGCTGGATAAAGTAGGGCGTGAGCAGAAATCCACCGTTGGAAAAAGCGGCATAGCCGGTCGCCAGGGCGAGCGGCGTGACTTCACCGGTACCCAGTGAGAGCGACAAATTGTGCGGCAACGCTTTGGGATCAAAACCAAATTGACTGGCGTGGGCGATGACCTTTGCAACGCCCAGTTCCCGCATTAACCGGATCGACACCAAATTGCGGGAATTCGCCAAGGCCTCACGCAGGCGCGTAGGGCCATAGTAGGTGCCGGAATAGTTTTCCGGGCGCCAAGCTGATTCAAGACCCGGGGCGTCAAAAACTATCGGTGCATCGTTAATAAAACTGGCGGGCGTAAAGCCATGGTCGAGCGCCGCCGAATAAATGAACGGTTTAAAATTAGATCCCGGTTGGCGCAGGGCTTGGACAACCCGATTAAATTTACTCTTTTCAAAATCAAAGCCCCCCACTAAAGCGAGCACCGCGCCATCTGCGGAGGACAGCGAAACCAGCGCGCCCTCCACGAGCGGCGTCTGTGCCAGCCGCCATTGCGCCGGGGGATCACCCGGTTTACTCGGCTCGCTGGCCGGCACCCAAGTCAAGCGGATGACATCACCCACTTTGAGAATATCGGCGGCGCGTTTGGGAGCGGGGCCGCGTGAGTCCTCGGTGAGGTAAGGTCTGGCCCAAGCCAGCCCCTCCCAAGTGAGCGGAATGCGTTCGCCGGCCGCGGTCAGCGCGGTCAGGCCGCGCTCTTCCAGCGCAAT
>CAIPNE010000588.1 GCA_903866355.1 uncultured Gammaproteobacteria bacterium | reverse complement strand
TGCTGATCTGGTTTTTTGCAGGTGATCGATGGACTTGTCTATTTCTTCAATGGCTTTTTTGAAGTGGTTGGAAGCCAGGTCGTAGTTCCGGGAGAACGCCGACTTGAAGGTTTCCAGGTTGGTCTCGAAGTTGGTGATGTCGATGTTTTGTGACTTGACCAGCGCGAGCTCGGTTTTGTACGCCATAGAGTTCTTCGCTGCATTGCGAAGCAGCGTGATGATGGGTATGAAAAATTGGGGCCGCACCACGTACATCTTGTCGTAGCGGTGCGAAACATCCACGATCCCCGTGTTGTAGAGCTCGCTCTCAGGCTCTAGCAGCGAGACCAATACCGCGTACTCGCAGCCTTTCTCGGTACGGTCCTTGTCCAGTTCCTTGAGAAATTCCTCATTCTTCTTCTTGGTGGCAGTGGTGTCATTTTCGTTTTTCATCTCGAACATGATGGACACGATCTCAGTGCCCGCGTCGTCCTTGTCCCGAAAAATGTAGTCGCCCTTGCTGCCGCCCTTGGCGTCGTTGTCTTTCTCAAAGTACGCTGTTTGGAACGCCGTGGCCCGCAGGCGGTTGAACTCGGTCTCGCAGTGCTGCTCCAGGGTTTCACCGACCATCTTGGTGGATAGGCGGGCTTTCATGTCCCGCAGGCGCTCGATGGCGTCGTCCCGGTCCTTGATCTGCGTTTCGTACTTCTCCTTGAGCCCATTTGCGGCGAGTTGCTTTTCCATCTCAGAGCGGCTCAGGTCGTTCTTCAAGGCCTCACGTTCTTTCTCAACCGCGCTGAGAGCCTCATTGATGGCGAGCTTTTGCGCGGTTTCTTTGGCTTCTAGCTGGGCCTTGAGGGATTGGATTTCCGCCTCCTTGGCAGAAGCGGTCTTTTGCAACTGGTTGGCCAACTCGGCTTTGGCCAAGCTTTCAGCGGCTTCTCTGTCCTTTTGTTCCTGCTGCAGCTTGTTGGCCAGGGCGTCACGCTCTTTTTCCAGGGCGCCCAGCGCCTGCGTAACTGCGAGTTGCTGGGACACCTGCGCTGATTGGAGCTGGCCTTTGAGTTCTTGTATGGCAGCATCTTTGACCGCTGCTGCCTGTTGGAGTTCGCTAGCTAGCTTGGTCCGCGCAAGTTCGATTGCGCTGTCTTTTTCTTTTTCAGCCAGCGCCAGCCGATCGTGCAACTGCTGATCGAACTCGCTGTCGCGCACTTGTTTGAGTATGTCGGCGTACCCGGTCTCATCAATCTTGAAGGCTTTAGAGCAGTGTGGGCAGATGATTTCGTGCATATGAATCGTTCAAAGGGAAGGTGCTTTTGACCACCAATATGCCTGGCCCCAGAAGTAAGGGAAGCAAGGCAATCAGCTTAGTGCCGCATTGTCCACCCATGCTGCCACAGGCAATCCTCGCCAGCGGCTAGTTGTTGGAACCGACTTTTGACCGATCCACCATTGGCGGCTGCTATACCGCGCCCGGTAGCACGTTCAAGGTCATCGCGCTGGGTCACAGGAAATCGGCAGAATGGGGCGATTTGATGTCGGGGTCAACACCGTGAACTTTGATTTTTCGGGGACAGGGCAAATTTGGCCATCTTGATGAACAGGACAAGCACCATGACAAACCCTTATTTATTTGGCGTGCTGGCGGGTATTGCGGCGCTGTTGGCTGGCTGTGGTGACATGGCAAAGTTGCCGCCTCAAGCCGACATGGGTGCGCAGCCGGTGCTGCTAGCCCCGCTCAAGCAACTGCTGCCGACTGTGAACATTGCACCGGCCAAGGGCTGGCCCGAAGGCGTGCTCCCGCAGCCCATGGCCGGCTTGCAGGTGACGGCGCTGGCGCGCGGGCTGGACCATCCGCGCTGGGTCTATGTGCTGCCCAACGGGGACGTGCTGGTGGCCGAGAGCAACAAACCGGCCAAATCCGCCACCGCGCCATTCAGCCTGATGGGCTGGATCGCTGACCGTGTGATGACGCGGGCCGGTGCGGGCGTGGTCAGTGCCGACCGCATCACCTTGTTGCGCGATGTGGACGGCGATGGCGTGGCCGAAACACGCAGTATTTTTTTGCAAGACCTGCGCTCGCCTTTTGGCATGGCGCTGGTGGGCAATGATTTTTATGTGGCCAACACCGACGGCATCGTGCGCTTTGACTACCTGCCCGGCCAGACCCGCATCAGCACTGCGGGCACCCCGGTAGTGGACTTGCCGGGCGGCCCGATCAACCACCACTGGACTAAGAGCCTGATTGCCAGCCCCGACGGGCGTAAGCTCTATGCGACAGTCGGCTCAAACAGCAACGTGGGCGAAAACGGCATGGCCGTTGAAGAAGGGCGCGCTGCCATTTGGGAGGTCGATTTATCCACGCGCAGCAAACGCCTGTTTGCCAGCGGCTTGCGTAACCCCAACGGCATGGGCTGGGCGCCCGGCACCGGCACGCTTTGGACGGTGGTCAATGAGCGCGACGAACTGGGTAGTGACTTGGTACCCGACTACCTGACCTCGGTGAGAGACGGCGCGTTTTACGGCTGGCCTTACAGCTACTTCGGGGCCAACGTGGACGCCCGCGTCAAGCCGGCGCAGCCTGATTTAGTGGCGAGCGCCGTGTCGCCCGACTATGCGCTGGGCGCGCATGTGGCGCCGCTGGGCATGGCCTTTGCCCGCGGGCCTGGCGCGTCGGCCTCGGCGCCGGCCAGCTTGCCGGCGCAACTCGCTGACGGCGTGTTTGTCGGCGAGCATGGCTCATGGAACCGCCAGCCACACAGCGGCTACAAGGTGGTGTTTG
>CAIPNE010000587.1 GCA_903866355.1 uncultured Gammaproteobacteria bacterium | reverse complement strand
GCTGGTGAGCCAGGTCAAAAATTCGCGGGCGGGCTTAAGGCTCCGCGCGGCCACGGCCCCCGCAAAGGCTGCACTCAGGATGGTCTCCCCCAAACTGGTCTGCTCAAGGGATGCATATTTCACTAACGCTTCGATGGTCGCCGTGCCGATGCCGCGTCGTGGACTGTTGATCACCCGCAGTAGCGCGTTGTCGTCCTGGGGATTGGCGACCAATCGTAAATAACACACCACGTCTTTGATTTCGGTGGAATCAAAAAACGAGCGTGCGCCAGAAATAACGTAGGGAATATCGCGCTCGCGCAGCGCCTGCTCAAAAGGCCGCGCCTGATAATTGCTGCGAAAAAGAATGGCGTAATCGCTGTATTTACGGGTGTGCAGCAGGTGGTCGTAGACGATGTCGTTGGCCACGGTGTCGGCCTCGCCAATCTCGTCGGTGGCAGCCCGCACGCGAATTTTGTCGCCGTAGCCGCGTTCACTCCACAGCCGTTTTTCGAACACGTGTGGATTGTTCGCAATCAACTTATTGGCGGCTTTTAGAATAACCCCCATCGAACGGTAGTTTTGTTCGAGCTTGATCACCTTCAGCTGTGGAAAGTCTTGGGTTAGCGTGACGAGGTTTTCAGGGCGTGCGCCACGCCAAGCGTAGATCGACTGGTCGTCGTCCCCCACCACGGTCAAGCGGCCTTCGGGTTGCGCCAGTAGTTTGACCAGGTCGTATTGCGCCAGGTTGGTGTCTTGGTATTCATCCACCAGCAACCAGCGCAGCTTCACCTGCCACTTCAGCAACAGCGCCGCATCGTGCCGCAAAATGCGCACCGGCAGCACGATGAGGTCGTCGAAATCCACGGCGTTGTAGGCCAGCAGTGTTTTGGCATATTCCGAGTAGCAACGCGCGGCCGCGATGGCGCGCGGGTCAGTGGCTTCGCGCAAAGCCTGTGGCGGCTCCACCAGCGAACTTTTCCAGTTAGAAATATGCGAACCCAGTGCTCGCACATCAAAATCGTTAGAACCCAAATTGCGCCGCGCAATGTCTGAAATCACGCCTTCCGTATCCCGTGAGTCAAACAAGGTAAATTTAGCGCGATAGCCAATGGCGGCAAATTCCTCGCGCAGTATCCGCAGGCCCAAGGTGTGGAAGGTTGAAATCCAGGGTTTGGCCCGCACCCCGCGCGCCAGCAGCGGGCTGACCCGCTCGCGCATTTCATGCGCCGCCTTGTTGGTGAAGGTAATCGCCGCAATGTGCTCTGGTGCGACCGCGCATTGGCTAATGAGGTAGGCAATTTTCTGCGCGATGACGCGCGTTTTGCCGCTGCCCGCACCGGCGAGTACCAGCAGTGGCCCGGCGGTATAGCGCACCGCCTCGCGTTGCGGAGGATTGAGTTGATTCATGGGTAGCCGTGAGCAGTGAAAGGCGGTGGCGTCACCAAGGGCGACGGAGCGTGGGTAATGCCAGCAGGATTCTAAGGCAGGCAGGCAGTAGCGTCACGCACGCCGCACACCCCCAAAGCGCTGGGCCGCAGTGCCTGCAACGCGGCGCGGCGGTCAGTGCGTTAAGACCAGAAAAAATACGCGCCCAGCCGCAGCTTGTGCTGGGGAGTGCCGCCGGGCTGGGCGTTTTTTGGGCGGCAGTGCACGAGGTCTACGCGCAGATTGGGCGCCGGCCATGGGCGGGGGGCCAGTCGGCTAACGCGCTCGCAGGTGCGTGGCGGCGTCACCGGGTGACTACGCCAAGGCGCCTTCCTGATTAATCACCTCAATGGTAAATTTTTGTTACAGCGAACCAAGACTTGGCTGCCCAGCGGGTTGGTGGGTGTTTTGGGGGGCGCTACAAAAAATAGGCGGCGTGCTGGGCAAGGCCAAGGGTTTGAGCAGCAAGCCGGACGGCTCGCCAGCGCCGTGCGGTTGCCGTGGTAAGGTTTAGCCGCCAATAGACGCTACGTTTGGTAGCTTGACTGGCCTACCCCACCACACCACCCGCTTTTAGGCGGCCGGTCTCCGCAAAAAAAACACTATCAGCACCACCCGCATGACAGACCCGACGGTTAGGCCCCACGCCACCCAACGCACGGCCAGTCAGCCGCGCACGCCTACCTCGTCGAGGTGGCGCCGCTGGGTGTTGGGTTACGGGTGGTGCTTGGCGCTGTTGTTGCCCGCAATGGCGCGGGCCGAAATGTTGGACGATCTTATTTCGCAGGTTTTGGTGTCGCATCCGGCTACCCGCAGCCAACGCGCGCTGGTGGCGTCGGCCACGGCCGGGGTAGATAGCGCGCGCTGGCAGTTTTATCCCACCCCTTCGGCGCGCTTGGAGGCGGCAAATGCCAGCCCCACCGATCGCCTCTATCAGGGTGATATTCAATCGTCCACCTTGAGCCTGCAGCAACCCTTGTGGACCGGCGGGCGGCTTAGTTCGGGGCTCAACAAGGCCCGGGCCGCGCTGACCGTCAGCGAGGCTGGGTTGGAAGAAGTGCGCCACAAACTGGCCCTGCAGGTGTTGCAGGCTTATGGCGAATGGATGTCGGCTAGCCTGCAAACGTTGGCTAACGAAAAAAGTCTGGCCACCCATGTGCGGTTGCGCGAGCAAGTGGAGCGGCGCATCGCTCAGGGTGCCTCGGCCCACACCGATTTGGTGCTGGCGGTGGCGCGGCTGGAGCTCATTTTTGCGGAAGTGACGGCGGCGCGCGCGCGCGCGCAGATTGCGTTGGCTCATTTAGAGCAGTTGCTGGGTGGGCCGGTCGATGCGCCGGGATTGTTCGCCGCACTGGCCGAGCCACGCGCCCTTAACGGTACGCCGCAAGTGCTGTTGGACCGGGCGCTGGCCATTAACCCCAGCGTGCAAAAGTCCCGGGCGCAGGCGCAGGAGCAAGAAACCGTCATCGGCGAGCGCCGCGCCGATTACTCGCCCGAGCTGTATGTGCGCTTCGAGGAGCAATTCGGTAATCACAATTTTCCTGACGCCGGTGCGCAGAGCCGCGTGTTTGTGGGCCTATCTACCCGCTTTGGCGCGGGGTTGTCGGCGCTGTCTAACGTCGAAGAGGCGCAAGCCAATTACCAATCGGCGTTGGCCGAAATCGAAGTGCAAACACGCGCAGTCAGCGACCAGGTGTTGTCTGATCAGGCGCTGGTGGTGTCTTCCGCCATTCGCTACACCGCACTCAAGACCTCTTTGCAAGCGGCCGGTGAGGTGTCTACTTCCTATGACCGCCAGTTCCTCGCCGGCCGAAAATCTTGGCTGGACGTCATGAACGCGGCGCGCGAATTGGCGCAGACCGCAACCCAGCTAGCGGAGGTGCAGGCCACGCAGGTCGTGGCCACTTGGCGTTTAGTCATTTACACCAGTGGCGTTGGCGCCGTGACCGGGAAAACTCTATGAACGCTGCTGGCACCCCAGACCCCTCACGGCGCCCCGCCGCCGGGGTGACCATCGATAGCGCGCCTACGTTGCTGCCTTGCTTGGCGCGGTTGGCGCAACTCCAGCAGGAAAGTGTTGACCGGCTAGCGGTGCAAGAGGCCGCAGAAGCCGCGCTTACCGGTGCCGACAGCAGCGCCGTGGGGCAACTCACTACCGTGGCTGCCCACTTGCAGGTGCAAGCCGCACGTTGGCTCACGCACCCAGATGCCGCGCAAATTCCTGCGCTGCTCCACGCTTTGTCCGGCACGCACCTTGGGCAGTGGGGCGTGCTGCGCGGTAAGAACGCGCAGGGCCAATGGGTGAGCGAGTGGTGGGATGCGCCGGCCAGCGCTTGGCGCGAACGGGCGGATGATGAATTGGTGGACCATCTGGTGGCCACTTTCCGCGTAAGCCGGCCCTATACGGTGAGCGCGAGCCCGGTGTTTGCGCTCATCCGCGAGGAGATTTTCGCGCACAGCAAGATTTTGCGCGAAGTGGTGCTGGGTGGCGTGATGATTAACGTGGTGGCACTGGCCACTTCGTTTTACAGCATGCAGGTCTACGACCGGGTGATTCCCACCGGGGCCTCGCAAACGCTGTTGGTGCTGACCTTGGGTGTGCTGCTGGCGTTAATTTTTGATCTGGCGGCAAAGCGGGTGCGCAGCAGCCTCTTTGAGCGACTCATCGACCGCGTAGACCAGCGCCTGGCGCGGGCGGTCTATCTGCGTTTTTTGTCCGTTCGTCTCGACCAACTGCCACCCAGCGTGGGCGGGTTGGCAGCACAGCTACGCGGTTACGAAACGGTGCGGGGATTTTTTACCAGCGTCACCACCAACCTGCTGGTGGATGCGCCCTTCGCGCTGCTGTTCTTGCTCATCATTGGGCTGATTGCCGGCTGGCTGGCGGCGATCCCGTTGCTGTTCTTTGTGCTGTGCGCAACCTTAGGCCTGTATTACCGGCGCCGGGTGGCGATATTTGCGGGCAGATCTAACGCGGCGAGCAACCAGAAAACAGGCCTGTTGGTGGAAACCATCGAAGGCGCGGAGAGTATTAAATCGGGGCAGGGTGGCTGGCGCATGCTGTCGCAATGGATGCGTACTACCGACGATGCGCGTGAGCAAGATCTGCAAATCCGCAATATCAGCGAACATTCCCAGCATTTAGCCGGGGCTTTGCAGCAGGTGTCGTACACCCTGATGGTGGCGGCGGGTGCGCTGCTGGTCAGCCGGGGTGAGCTCACCTTGGGCGGCCTGATTGCCTGTTCTATTTTGTCGGGGCGGGTGCTGGCCCCGGTGGGGATGATTCCCGGGCAGCTGGTGCAATGGGCGCATGCCAAAGCTGCGCTGCAAGGGCTGGACCGCCTGTGGGCGCTGCAAGACGATCACTACGGTCAAGAGCAACCGGTGGTGGTGGCGAAGCTGCGCGGCGAATACCGTTTTGATGGGGTGGTGGTGAGTTACGCGGGCAGCAAGGCGCTGTCGCTGCCTAGTTTGGTGATCCGTCCGGGTGAAAAAATTGGCGTGCTGGGCCCGATTGGCGCCGGCAAGACCACGCTGCTGCGCCTGCTGTCGGGCATGTACAAGCCGCAGGAAGGGCGCATTTTGCTGGACGACATCGACCTCGGGCATTTGTCCAAACCGGTGCTGGCCGAGCATTTGGGCTATGTCCAACAGGAGGGTCGGTTGTTCGCCGGCACCCTGCGCGACAACCTCATCTTGGGCCAGCTTGATCCCGGTGATGAAGCTATTTTGGAGGCGGCCCGGCTGACCGGCTTGCTGCAAGCGGTGATCACCGCACACCCTAAAGGGCTGCAGCGGCCAATTGCCGAAGGCGGCACCGGGCTGTCGGGCGGCCAGCGCCAGCTGGTGAATCTCACGCGGGCGTTTTTGCGCCAGCCCACCATTTGGCTGCTAGACGAACCCACCGCCGCGATGGACCGCAATTTAGAATTACAGGTAACGCAGGCTTTGAAGCGCGCAATCTTGCCCACCAACACGCTGGTGTTGGTCACCCACAAGGGCGAGATGCTGGAACTGGTCGACCGCCTCATCGTGATTGCCAATCATCAAATAGTGCTCGATGGTCCCAAAGCGCAAGTGCTGCAAACCTTGCAAAACCCACCGCCCGCGGCCCACACCGCGAGGTCGGCATGAAGCCGCGTACCGAGCATGGGGCCATCTCCATGATGCTGCTGTTAGCGCTGGCGTTTGTCGCTTTTGGGTTGTGGGCGGCGTTCTTCGACATTGAGCAAACGGTGCGCGCGCAAGGTCAAATTATCCCCAGTGCGCGCACTCAGGTGATTCAGTCGGCCGATGGTGGGGTGCTGGAAAAAATGCTGGTGACGGAAGGTCAAAGCGTGGTTGCAGGGCAGGAGCTCGCGATGCTCGAACGCGAACGCTCTAGTGCGGGCTTTAACGAGAGCCGCGCGCAGGAGGCATCCCTCCTCGCCGAACTCGCCCGTACCCAAGCCGAGGCCACTGGTCGCGCCTTGGAATTTGATCCTGCGCTGCAGGACTATCCAGAATTTGTCGCCGTCCAAACCGCGCTCTACACGCAGCGTAAGCGCGGCTTACAAGAGGAACTGGCCATTCTCAACAAGATGCTGGGGATGGCGCATGAAGAGCTGGCTATCAATGAGCTGCTGCTCAAGACGGGCGACATCAGCCAGCTGGAAGTGCTGCGCGCGCGGCGCCAGGTGGGGGAACTTGAGGGCAAGATCAACGCCACGCGCAATACCTATTTGCAGGAAGCTCGCACCGAGGCCACCAAGGTGGCGGCAGATTTGGCCTCTACCCGCTATAAGTTGGCCGAACTGCAAAGCGTGTTGGGCCATACAGTGCTCACCGCGCCCATCGCCGGGGTGGTGAAATATCTCAAGCTCACCACGTTGGGCGGGGTCCTGCGAGCCGGCGACGAGCTGATGCAAATATCGCCCACCGAAGGTGCGCTGGTGTTCGAAGTGAAAATCAACCCGGTGGATATTGGCAACCTCAAGCTTGACCTGCCGGTCACCATTAAGCTCGATGCTTTTGATTATTCCACTTACGGCAGTCTGGAAGGCCGGCTCACCTACCTCAGCGCTGATACGCTGGCGGAGCAGGCGGCCGATGGCCAGTCCACCAGCTACTACCGCGCCCAAGTGCAGCTAGACGCCGAGCGCGCCAAAAACCATCCCAACCTCAAACTCGCCAACGTGGCGCTGAAGCCCGGCATGACCGCCACCGTCGACATTCGCACCGGCCGCCGCTCGGTGTTGGAATATCTGGCCAAGCCCGTTTACAAAGTGTTCGATGGCGCGCTGCACGAGCGCTGAAACCAAAGGGGAAACCAAAGGGGTCAGACTCGATTGATTAACCCTTTAGCCGTCAGCGACGGCGCGTCACTTCTAGGCAGGTGGCGCACTGATGGCTAACGGATTGGTTTGCCGCAGGCCCGAGCGAAGGGCGGTTAACTTGCCTAATGCGCGCCAGTGCGGGACTCCGGCAGCGTCAATTAGGGTG
>CAIPNE010000586.1 GCA_903866355.1 uncultured Gammaproteobacteria bacterium | reverse complement strand
TATTCTCGGAGGTCATTACGATCACGGTGGAATAGCGCTAGGTGAGCGGTTGTTTAGGCTTCTTCGATGACGACGAAAGTCACCGCCAGCGCGGCGTCGCGCAGGGGAATGAGCGCCTGATACGCCGGTGAGTGAAACCAATCGTGCGCGGATTTGGCGTCGGGAAACTTCACGATGAGCGTCGACTGCGCCGTGTGGCTGCCGGCTAACACCTCAACCACTTTGCCACGCGCCACCGGCGCACCACCAAAAGCCGCGAAAGTCGCCCCCGCGGCCGTCGCGTAGGCCGGCAATTTCTCGGCATCGATCACCGTCACGTGCGCAATCAGATAGGCAGCCATTTTTGTATACTCCGTGGGTTAAAGAGGTATCAGATACAAGCCGCACCTTAACGGCCGCGTGGCCGCAGGGCAAACCCAAGACCACCGCGCAAGGGGGTCGAGGAAAACCGCAACCGTTGGACGACCGCAGCAACCGGAGCAGTGCATGAGTGGACCATTGGATGGAATACGGATAATCGACTTAACCAGCGTCTTAATGGGCCCCTTCGCGACCCAGCTGCTCGGTGATTATGGCGCTGACGTCATTAAGGTAGAGCCCCCGACGGGCGACACCAGCCGTGGCATCGTGCCGGCGCTGCACCCCGGCATGGCGGCCGCCTTTTTGCACGTCAATCGCAACAAACGCGCGCTGGTGCTAGACCTCAAAATCCCCGCGGGACTAACCGCGCTGTTGCGCCTCATCGAAGGCGCGGACGTGCTCATTTACAACGTCAGGCCGCAGGCTATGGCGCGCCTAGGACTGACTTGGGAGGCGGTGTCAGCGGTCAATCCACGGCTTATTTACGCCGGGGTTTTTGGCTATGGGCAGGCCGGCCCCTACGGTGCCAAACCCGCCTACGACGACCTCATCCAAGGGGTGCTGGGCATTCCCTCGATGGTTGCCACCGTGGGCGACGGCATCCCCCGCTATGTGCCTGTCGCGATGATCGACCGCACGGTAGGCATGGCGGCAGTGGCGGCGGTTTCGGCCGCGCTATATCGGCGTGAAAAATCTGGCGTGGGGCAGTCGATCGATATTCCGATGTTCGAAACCATGGTGCCCTTTGTGCTGGGCGAGCACATGTGCGGCCGAACTTACGAACCGGCGACGGGTCCGGTGGGCTATCCGCGCATGCTGGCGCGTGAGCGCGCCCCGTTTGCGACCCGCGACGGCTATGTGTGCGTGCTTATTTATAACGACAAACATTGGCGTTCGTTCTATCGCATGCTGGGCCGCGAAGACGAACTCGCCCAAGACCCTCGCCTGCGTACCATTGGCTCGCGCACCGAGCATGTGCAGGCGCTCTATGCGATGGTAGCGGACATTCTACTGACCCGCACCACCGAGGAATGGCTGGCGCTATTCAATACCGCGGATATTCCGGCCATGCCGCTCAGCACGCTAGATTCTCTGATGGACGATCCCCATCTGCGCGCAATCGGCTACTTTGAGCCCATGGAGCACCCTAGCGAAGGCCCCATCTACCAAATGCGGCCCGCTGCCACGTGGTCGGAATCGCCACCGGATATTCGGCGCCTCGCCCCACGGCTGGGTGAACACAGCGCCGAAGTTTTGCTCGAAGCCGGCTATTCCAACGCCGACATCGAGCAACTGGCTGCCGCGGGTGTGACCTTCCTAGGCTAACGCCGAGGTTTCAGCCTACGCGGTCGAAACTTTCCAGATCGGGTCGCGCCATCGCCTCAAAAAAGGCGCTGCGCGACCACGGCCAACTGGCAGGCACGCCGTTTTTGTCGAGGTACCAGCTCTTGCAGCCCGTGGACCAAATGGACTTGCGCGCGGCGACTTGGCGCGTTTGTTCAAACGCCGCACTGACCTGCGCATTGGCGCTGATTTCCCGACAGCGCCCGCCACGAACTTCTTCCAT
>CAIPNE010000585.1 GCA_903866355.1 uncultured Gammaproteobacteria bacterium | reverse complement strand
CACCTCAAGCATCCACCGGCCCGTCCACCCACATCAGTGCGTCGCTCTCAGGCTCCGTCCGGCCTCGGGGCGGCCACATTGCCGGGGCGCACACCCACGGCAGACAGCCCACCGTCCTCGTCGAAGTGAGTCTGTTAGCCGAAGTCGGTGATGAAGATCCACGCGAGGTTCAAAAGTAGCGCGTACTGCGTACCGAACCAGTAAACGTCGGACTGCACGTACTAATAGCGCGTGACATGGCCGCGTGACAGGAATCCAGCAGCGGATGCGGCTTGGAGGTGCGACAGCAATCAACGTCGCGGGCGCGCAGTTTGGCCATCTCAACCAGCCAATTACCCCCCAAAAGGGCTAACACTTTCGACCGATGGCCCGTCTTCTAACCCACGGAGATGGCGTGATTTAGCCCGCCAAAAAAATCGGCAAATTTGGTTGGCATTAATTCCATAATTCAATTATCGTTGAATTATGGAAGAGACCGATGTTGTCAAATCACTGGCTGCGCTGGCCCAACCGTTACGCCTGCGGGTGTTTCGGGCATTGGTGGTCGCGGGGCCAACAGGCCTAACGCCCGGTGCCTTGGCTGACGCGCTCACGGTGGCGGGCACTACGTTGTCGTTTCATCTCAAAGAACTGCTGCACGCCGGCCTGATCTCGCAGGAACGTGATGGTCGCAACCTGATTTACCGCGCGTCGTTCGTGCAAATGAACGCCCTACTCGCTTATCTCACCCACAACTGCTGTGGGGGCGAAGTCTGCCTCCCAACCGTCTTAACCGCTTGTACAACCCGCTGACTGGAGTACCACCATGAACCGATTTCACGTCCATCTGCATGTTGATGATCTGGGCAAAAGTATTGGCTTCTACTCAAAACTCTTCGCCGCGGAGCCAACCCGGGTCGAGGCCGATTACGCCAAATGGATGCTCGAGGACCCACGCATCAACTTCGCGATCTCTACCCGTGGCGCGACGCCTGGCATCGATCATCTCGGTTTCCAGACCGACAGCCCCGAAGAACTGGGCGCGCTCAAAGCACGCGCCGAGGCCGCCGACATGGCGCTGCTGGATTCAGGGGAGACCACCTGCTGCTATGCGCGCAGCGACAAGCACTGGATCACCGACCCGCAAGGCATCGCGTGGGAGCAGTTCCACACGCTGGGTAACATTGCCCTGTTCAACGAAGCGCTCCCCGCACCAGAGTCCACCAGCGGCAGCTGTTGCGCGCCGCCAGTGAGCGTCGTGGTGGCACCGACAGCCACCTGCGGAAGGCCGGTAGACACTGAGGTCAAGCCGACCAAGTCCTGCTGCTAACCCAAAATCTGGCGCTCGCTCAGCTGCCCGCGAGCAGCTAGAGCGGCGCTGCAATTCATGACGGCGCAGCTTCTATGGCGCCCTAAAGCGAGGTTATTTCGTGGGACTTTTTGAGCGTTTTCTCACCGTTTGGGTGGGCTTAGGCATTGCGATGGGGGTTGCGCTGGGCCTTTGGCTCCCGCAGTTATTCCAAACGGTAGCCACGCTGGAGTATGCGCACGTCAACTTGGCAGTGGCAGCATTAATCTGGGTGAT
>CAIPNE010000584.1 GCA_903866355.1 uncultured Gammaproteobacteria bacterium | reverse complement strand
GCGCCTGCGGCCCCGCCCGCACACCACCGGGCGACACATGGATTACACCCGCGATGCTGCGCGCCTATACTGCGTTGCACGCGCTGGGGCACGCCCATTCGGTGGAATGTTGGCGCGCAGGAGAACTCGTCGGCGGAGTCTACGGGGTCGCGGTCGGACAGGTCTTTTTCGGGGAATCCATGTTCAGTCGGATTAGTAATGCTTCCAAAGTGGCGCTCGCAGTTCTGTGTCGGCAGCTGGTCGAATGGGGCTACACGCTGATGGATTGCCAAATGGAAAGCGCCCATCTGAGCTCCTTAGGCGCGCAAGAAATTTCTCGCCCGGACTTCACCCGCTTGCTGACCACGCTATGTCACACGCCGCCGGCCGGCCACGCGTGGTCCCAACCCGCACCATGAAGCCACCCATCGGCACCTCGTTGGGATTTTTCGTCACGCCACCGCACAAGTGTGGCTATCTGCCCAATCGCGATGCCGTCACTATTTTTGTCGACCCGCGCCGGCGACCCAATATCGCCACCTACACCCTGCTCTCGCAGCACGGCTTTCGCCGCAGCGGTGAACACGTTTATCGCCCGCAATGCCCAGATTGCAACGCCTGCATCCCGGCGCGGATCCCGGTGGCAGAGTTCACCCCCAATCGCGCGCAGCGCCGCACGCTCCGGAGTAACGCGGAGGTGACCATGGTCGCCAAGCCGCCCACGTATCACCGCGATCATTTCGAACTTTATCAGCGCTACATCAACGCCCGCCACAGCGGCGGTAGCATGGAAAATCCCGATCGCGATAGCTATTTAGAGTTTCTGACTTGCGGTTGGGCAGACAGTATTTTTTATGAATTTAGACTGCGTGAGCAACTGCTGGCGGTCGCCGTGGTCGACCACCTCGATGACGGGCTCTCGGCGGTTTACACCTTCTACGATCCGGCGGAACCCGCCCGCAGCCTTGGGCGTTTGGCGGTGATCAAGCAAATTGAGCTCGCCCGCGCCCTGCAACTGAAGTGGCTCTACCTCGGTTACTGGATCGAGGGCTGCCGCAAAATGCGCTACAAACGCGAATATGCGCCGCTTGAAATCTTTCGCAATGGACAGTGGGGACGCCTCGACGCGGAGGACTCGTGCGACGCTGCTTTACCGGACCCGCGTTGATCGGGCAGAATTGGAAACCCCCACGACGGGGCAATCCCCACCGGCGACAGAGGAAGCATGGCGAAAGAAGATCACATTGAACTCAAGGGTAAAGTTGTCGAAACGTTGCCCAATACCATGTTCCGGGTCGAACTGGAGAATGGACACATTATCATCGCCCACATCTCGGGCAAGATGCGCAAAAATTACATTCGCATCCTCACCGGCGATACCGTGCTGGTGGAGCTCACTCCTTACGATTTAAGCAAAGGGCGAATTACTTTCCGCGAGCGTTAATGCGCTCAGGGGATCGTCGCCAACACCCGCCGCAACAAGTGCCGCACACCTAAGTCAATCAGGTGAGCGGCGTGAGCATAGGCGCGTGCTGGGCCGCCAAAAGGATCTGGCACTTCAATTTGGCCAGCCTCGTCCACCCCGGATAACAGCAAGCTCAGCTGTCCGGTGAATGTCTGTGGGCGCAGGAAATTCAGATGGTCTAAATGGCCCAGATCGAGCGCCACGATTTCGTCATAGTTGGCGTAATCCGCGCTGACCAAGCGACGCGATCGGTGGCTGGATAAATCGAGCCCGCGTGCGCTAGCAGCTTCCAGCATCAGGACAGGCACGGGCTGGCCAGTTTTCGCGTGGGTGCCCGCCGAGTGGGCCATCGCGCGCTGCGCCATCCCACTGGCGGCCAGTTGCGTGTTGAAAAGGATTTCCGCCAAAGGCGATCGACAAAGATTGCCTGTACAGACAAATAAAACGCGCATGGGCTTAACCTGCAGCCATAAGGCGACGTGCGTGCGCTAGATCGGCCGGGGTATCGATACCCACACCGCAGGGTTCTAGCGCAGTCGGCACGCTGATTACCGCGCCCTGACACAGCGCGCGCAGTTGCTCCAAACGTTCAAGTGTTTCTAGGGTGGCCGGCGCCCAGCGCACAAAACGTTGGAGGAAATCGCAGCGGTAGGCATAAATGCCGACGTGCCGATAAAAAGGCCCGCGGCTAGACCACTCGTGATCACCGTCGCGCGGATGCGGAATAGCCGCCCGACTGAAATAAAGCGCCCGCCCACGCACATCACGCACGACTTTAACCACATTGGGATCCTGCCATTGGGCCAGCGTGTCCACCGGTTCGCAGACCGTGGCGATATCGACTTGGGGATCTGCTGCTAACGCCGCGGCCACTTGGCGAATCACGGCCGCCGGCATGAAGGGTTCATCGCCCTGCAAATTGACAATCACCGCCTCCGGCGACTCTCCGCGCAGGGCCGCCGCCTGCGCGATACGATCAGTGCCCGACTGGTGCGCAGGTGAGGTCATGCAGACCGTTGCACCGAAGCCTTCTGCGCACGCGGCGATCCGCGCATCGTCGGTCGCAATCACCACCTCCGCCGCACCGCTGGCGAGCGCCCGCCGATAAACGTGTTCCAGCAGGGTCCGGCCGCCGAGGTCAGCCAGCGCTTTGCCCGGCAAGCGAGTGGAGTCGTAGCGCGCGGGGATGTAGACCTTAAAAGTCACTTGCCCAATTGCTCTATTTCTTCGTCACTGAGTTCGCGCGCTTCGTCTTCCAGCATGACGGGAATGTCATCGCGGATGGGATAGGCCAAGCGCGCCGCCCGTGACACCAGTTCCTGGCGCGCCTTGTCATAAATCAACGGTCCTTTAGTGACCGGACAGACCAAAATTTCAAGCAGCCTCTTGTCCATGCTCTCCTCGCTTTAAAAGATCTTCTAAGCGCCGCGCAAAAATTTCGGGCAGCTCGGCGGTAATCGGCACCATCCAGCAGCGGCTGGGGCAAAATACCTCACATTTAATGGCGTCCTTCTCGGTCATCAAGATCGGATGCTCGTCGCCAAATTCGAGATCGGCGGGCTTAAACCGATGATGATCGGCAAACGCATGGGGGATGATCGTCAAACCCAAGCCCCGGAGCATGGCGAAAAAGCGCTGCGGGTTGCCGATGCCGGCCACCGCATGCACCGGTGCACCAACAAACTCTGCAAACGGCAGGCTGAGGTCCCTGCGGTGGAGGTTAACGGGATTACTCGCCACGTATTTCATCGCGAATTCATTGCGCCCCGCAATGCCATTGGTGATGATGAAGTCTACTTCGCGCAATCTGCTGGGCGGTTCGCGCAGCGGCCCGGCCGGCAGCAAGCGCGCGTTACCCAAGCGCCGCACCCCATCCACGACCGCGATTTCCACGGCCCGCCCCAAAGCGTAATGCTGGAGACCATCATCACTGATGATGATGTTGCAATCGGTGTGTTTGAGCAGAGCCGCGATCGCCGCCCCCCGGTCAGGACCAACCGCCACCGGGCAGCGCGTGCGCCGGGCGATAATCACGGATTCGTCGCCCACCGCCACCGGATCGCTGTCGGGGCGCACCTGTTGCGGCCATTGGCGGGCGCGACCACCATAACCCCGGGCGACCACACCCGGGCGCAATCCCAACGCTTGCAGATAGCCCGCCAGCCAGATCACCAGCGGTGTTTTGCCGCTGCCGCCGACCGTCAAATTACCCACCACGATAACGGGCACCGGCGCATGGTAAATCGCCAGCAGGCCCGAGGCGTAGATTTTTCGCCGCACCAACACTGCCAAACGAAACAGCCACGCGAGTGGCACGAGCAGCAGCGACAAGGGGTGCCGGCCATACCAGAGGTCGTCTAGCCAGCGACCTTGTTGGCTCCGCGGACGTCGACGTTTGCGCACAGCCACGTGCGGCTTAATCCGGCTCACGCACTTTCAGAGGAAAAGTGACATGCGTCAGATTTGCCTGACGGGCGGCGTCCATCACGTCTACCACGCGCTGAAAATTGGTCTCGCGATCAGCGCTGATCACCACCACCGGGTCTTTTAGCGAGGCGCTGGCTTCCAACAACGCCAGACGGATGGTGTCTACCGCCCCATTGATGAGGGGCCGTCCCGCGACATAAAACTGGGCCTGACGGTCGATGGACACATCGATAACCACCGGCAGCGGCGCGGCCGCCTGAGCACTCGCTGCAGGCAACGTGAGATCGATTTTTGAGCCTTCAACAAAACGCGTAGAGACCATAAAAAAAATCAGCAGCAGCAGCACCACATCGATCAGCGAGGTGAGGTTGATGTCGACATCATCGGGACGACGCGGACGAAATTTCATGGCTCGCGGCGAGACTGTGCGGCGGATTCGGCACGTTCGCCGTGCAGCACTTCGACGAGTTTGATGG
>CAIPNE010000583.1 GCA_903866355.1 uncultured Gammaproteobacteria bacterium | reverse complement strand
TGCGTCCAGCAAGCTTTCATCACCGCAATGGCTTCTTTGACCTGGCTCCAACGGTGCTCAAAGTCCCCGCCGAGGATTTCGCTTTCTTCTTTATTCCAGCCTGCGCCAATACCGAAATGGAAACGTCCGTTGCTGTAGGCGTCGAGGGAGGCAATTTCTTTGGCTAAATGCAGCGGATGCCGCTCGGGTACCAGCAGCACCCCGGTCCCTACTTCGAGGGTGGTGGTGGCGGTGGCAGCGCGGGTCAGAGCGATGAGCGGATCGGGCATCTGCCAAAGATACTCGGGGTCTGGCCCCGGCCCGGGGTTGCCCGGATAAGGCGTGCTATAGGTCACGGGGACGACGATGTGATCAGGCACCCAGTAGGAGGCGAAGCCTAAGTCTTCTGCGTGTTTGGCGACGATCGCCGGATCGGCGACCGCGTCGGGCCGGATGGAAAAGACGCCAATTTTCATGCGTTCGATGCTCCCCGTGTGGATGGTGATAGTGGTTAACTCAAGCGCCGGTTTGGGCCCTGCCACGGGCCAGCACGGCGCGCCTGCGGGCTTCAATGTCGGCCGGATTGACCCGCTGGTTGTGCGCTACCGCGACCTCGGATTCCAGTGCCATGGCCTGCCCAAAAGGCAGCGCGTAGCCATCATCCAGCAGGCGCTTGTAAGAAATCAGCATGTCCGGATCGAGGCTTAGCATGTCTTGCGCCAGCGCCTGACAAGTGGCGAGGAGGTCTTCCGCAGGGACGATGCGATTCACCAAACCCCAGCGTTCGGCGGTGAGTGCGTCCACAAAATTACCAGTCAGCGAGAGTTCTTTGGCACGCGCCAAACCAATGAGTCGCGGTAAACGCTGGCTGAGGCCCCACGCGGGATGGACTCCCACGCGACCATGGGTGTCGGCAAAACGCGCGGCGGGCGAGGCGATCAGGAGGTCACAGCCTAAGGCCAATTCAAAACCGCCGGTGACCGCGGCACCATTCACTGCACCGATAATCGGCCCCGGAAATTGCGCCATGGCGGCGGTGGGATCGTAGGCGGGGTCGCGGGGCGCACCCACGCGGGCCGCACCACTACCCAGTTCCTTTAGATCTACGCCCGCACAAAAAGCGCGTCCCGCGCCGGTGAGAATGATCACCCGGGTTTCGCCGTCGGTGGCTAATGCCGCAAAGCTTGCTGCTAACTCGGCCCGCAGTGCACGGTTAAGGGCGTTAAGGCTGGCCGGGCGATTGAGTGTCAGGGTGGCGACGCCGTTAGCGCGCGTAATGAGAAGAAGGTCGTCGGACATGGGGTGCTCCAAAGGCGGTTACAGGGATGGCCGCATGGAGCGAATCATGCCACGTTATGTGCAGCATTCGCCGGGTGTTCTGCGTTTGGGGTGCAGGTCGCGGCGCTGTGTATGCTGCACGCTGGTACCCAAGAGTTTGGTCTTGCTGATGCGCATGAATCCCGATCCGGACGGCGAGCGGCGCGTCGCCGCGCGCGCCCGATTAACAGTGCAGCCGCGCCGGCGGCGATTGCGGCGCTGGGTGTTGGGCGCGCTCGGACTGTGGGTCGTGCTCAGCGTGACGCCGGTGGCACTGATGACCCACTGGGGCCCGCCGGGTAGCGCTTTTATGGCACTGGCGTGGCTGCGTGCGCAGGTGGTCGGGCCGCGCGATTTCA
>CAIPNE010000582.1 GCA_903866355.1 uncultured Gammaproteobacteria bacterium | reverse complement strand
GTGACGCTTGCTGGTTACGGTGCCACGCTGATCGCGGTCAGTTCGCTGTTTAACGGATTTGGCCGCTTGTTGTGGGTGTTGGTCGCCGATCGTATTGGTCGTGCCGAATGTTTCCGGGTGCTGCTCGCAAGCCAGATGGTCGTGTTCGGATTGCTGCTCACGGTGCACAACCCTTGGATTTTCGGCGCACTGGTGTGCTATGTGCTGCTGTGTTTCGGCGGCGGCTTCGGCGTCATGCCAGCATTTGTGTTGGAGGTCTTCGGCGCGCAACGCATGCCGCTAATGTATGGTTCGATGCTGACCGCTTGGGCCGCCGCCGGCATCGCTGGGCCACTGCTTATGGCTTCGTGGCGCGACCACTTCCCGGACCGCGCGGTTATCGATGGCTTCCTGACGGGAGTGGTCTTCTTGGGCAGCGGCTTCATTTGTTCGTTCCTGCTGTCAAACGATCGCTGCCGGCCGGGCCCCGCACCACTCGACGACCTCGGCGGTGGCGTTGACAACGTCTGACTCCGCCGCTGGCAGCGGTGTGCATTGCTGCTGATTCACGCCCCCTTCCGCGACCATACAAGAGACTTTCTCATGCTCAACACCCGGCAGCCGAAGCATGACTGACAGCCCCACTGGGACACGAGTCCCCACCGCTTTGGCCACCAAAGCAGTGGTTGGAAATGGCACCAACTGGGAAACGCTGTCGTTAGCGGCGCGCAATCTGGCCTTCAATAATGTGGCGGCCGTCGGGCCGGAAGTCGCCCGCGAGAAAACCGCTGTGTGGGCGGCGGCGTCGCAGGTGCTGAGGGCGCAACATCCGTTACACCTTGACCTGCCTTATGCCCAAGGCGCGCGCACACAGTGGGACTTATATCCGGCCCTCGATCCTAAAGCGCCTTGCTACGTGCACATTCATGGCGGTTATTGGCAGCGGGGCAGCAAGGAAGTCTTCGCGTGTATGGCCGAGGGCGTGCTGGCGTGCGGCTGGTCGGCGGCGTTGCCCGGCTACACGCTGGCACCCGATGCAAGCCTGACGCAGATTGTGCACGAATTGCGCACGGCGCTAGCCTGGTTCGATACGCACGCCAGCGCACATGGTATTGAGGGGCCCATCGTATTGTCGGGCTGGTCTGCGGGCGGGCACCTCGCGGCCTTGCTGTTGGGTCATCGCAGAGTCGTGGCGGGCTTGGCTATTTCGGGTGTATTTGAACTCGCCCCGCTGCGCGACTCACCGCATGTCAACGATAAGGTTCAGTTAACCGAAGTGGAAATTGAAACCCTGTCGCCCATGCGTTTGCTGGGCGTCAATAAGTCACTTTCCATTGCCTATGGCACAAGCGAATTGCCAGCGATGATCGCCAGCAGCCGGGATTTTCACGCGCACCGCGCGCACGCCGATCTGCCGGGAAATTTACTGCCTATCGTCAACCAAAACCACTTCACCATTCTGGATGATCTTAGGCTTTCCAACTCTCAGCTGACCCGCGAAATCTTGCAACTGGCACCGCATAGATCAAAGCAAACAACGAGCAATTAGCCGCCCGCCTACGACTTCGAGGAGAGCGCCTGCTATGCATTGCCTAGAATGCTCGCGGCCCGGATTTTTTTAAAACCGTCGTCCGCAATTACCCATCTCGAGAGATTTCTCGCCAGCGCAGCGGCGACCGGCTGCGCTCAAGAGGCAAGTATTTTTCTCGACGAGGGCTGATGAAATGGTGGTAGTCAGGTTATCCCAGCAGCAGCACGCCGCGCGTAGCAATTGGCGGGGACTGGGTTTGCATGGACTGCCGGGGAATCAGCAACGAGGTCGTTTTCGCCTGCCGCGCGGGGTTTAAAAAACCCTGTCCCACGCGTTCACACGCAACTTGGCACTAATTTCGTTTAT
>CAIPNE010000581.1 GCA_903866355.1 uncultured Gammaproteobacteria bacterium | reverse complement strand
GGCCGCGCGGACTTTTCAACTGTCTTTCCCAACGCTCCCGGCCGCGGCACCTTGCTAGGACTATAGGCCCGGAGCTGTTGATGAACAAAGCGTCTCGCGGCCCGCGGCGCCCAACACTTGCGTGGCGTGGCCCCGGCAGCGGGTGGCCGCAGTGGGGGCGGGACTATCCTGATGACACTGCTTGGTCGACCGGGAGTTTGCCGGGCGGTCCTCCCGCTCAGGCCCGCTGCCCGCTTGATGCATGCGAACCGCAATGCTTCGGGTTCTCATTCGCGCAGGATTTTGCTAGGGTGTCGGCCGGTCGTAAACGATCAACTCGTGGGTCCCCGCATGCTGAATTTCCGTAATCCAACTTGGTCAGTGACCCGCCTTGGCACCTTGGTGGGGCTGGTGGCAGCCTTGGCTGGCTGCGGCAACAAGCCGCCCACGCCGCTGACAGTGCCATTGGAGGTCACGCTCCTCACCGTTGTACCGACCGACTCACCGGTCAGCGCAGAGTACGTGGCGCAAACGCAGAGTTCGCAACTGGTGAACATTCAGGCTCGGGTGTCGGGTTTCCTCGACAAACGAATCTATACCGAAGGCGCCGTGGTCAAGACTGGCCAAGTGCTGTTCCAGATGGATCCTAAGCCCTTCCAAGTGCAGGTTGATGCGGCCGTGGCGGTCGTGCAGCGTAATCAAGCAGCGTTGCAGGTCGCCACCGCGAGCCTTAAACGCACCAAACCCCTCGTGCAACAGAACGCGTTGTCGCAAAAAGACTTAGACGACGCACAGGGCCAATACGAGCAGTCTGAGGCGGCGGTGGCGCAATCGCAGGCGCAGCTGGAGACGGCACGTCTTAATTTGTCCTACACCACCATCACTTCACCGGTGGACGGCATCACCAGTTCCGCTGCGATTACCGACGGTACCTACCTCAGCCCGCAGAACAGCCAACTGACCACGGTCTCGGTGATTACCCCCATATGGGTTAATTTCAGTTTGTCGGAAAACCAAGTCCAGCGTCTCGAGAACGAAACCAAGGCCGGGCGGATTCGTCTGCCGAAAGACCGCAACATGACCGTCGAGATTGAGCGCTCTGACGGCAGCCTTTACCCGTTCACTGGCAAAATCACTTTCGCGAATCCTTCTTACAACACGCAGACGGGCACTTTTCTGTTGCGCGCGACGGTCGACAACCCCGATGGCCAGTTGCGTCCCAACCAGTACGTACGGGTGCGCTTGCTGGGCGCCGTACGGCCTAACGCCATTTTGGTGCCCCAGCGAGCGGTGCAGCAGGGTGCGAAGGGACACTTTGTTTGGTTGATAGACGATGCCGGCAAAGCTGAGGTTCGGCCCATCATCGTGGGCGAGTGGCAGCGTGATAATTGGTTCGTCAACGACGGGCTAAATGCGGGCGAAAAAGTGGTTGTCGACGGTGCGCAGCGGCTTTATCAGGGCGCCACGGTGCAGGTGATGCCGGCGGCCAGCAAGGCTGCCGCGGCCCCGGCCGCAGGCTCCTGAAATGACCGCGTCAAAAATTCCCGCCGCCCGTTTGACTCTGTGGGGCCCCGCGCGGCCCGCCCCCAACGTCAGGCGCTGACGGCCAAATGTTCTCGCGCTTTTTTATTGATCGGCCGATTTTCGCCACCATTCTCGCGTTGTTGCTAGTGGTTGCCGGACTGGTGTCCTTGCTCGTGCTGCCGGTGCAGCAGTACCCCGCCATTACCCCTGTGCAGGTGACCGTTTCGGCAACCTATCCCGGGGCCGACGCGAAGACGCTGGCCGATGCCGTGGCCGGGCCTATCGAGGCCCAGATCAACGGCGTCGACAACATGATCTATATGACCTCCACCAGTTCGGCCACGGGCCAGTTGAACTTGGTGGTCTATTTCTCGCTGGGTACCGACCCCGACATCGCGCAGGTGCAGGTGCAAAACCGGGTCAACCTTGCCGCACCCCAACTGCCCAAGGCGGTGACCCAACAAGGCGTGTCGGTACAGAAGAAATCCTCCACCATCATGATGCTGCTGGCCGTGACCGGTGATAGCGAGCGCTACAGCGCCGATTACGTTGCTAACTACGCCAACGTGTATGTGCTCGACGCCATTAAACGGGTGCCGGGCGCTGGACAGGCGACGATCATGGGCGTGCCTAATCAAGCGATGCGCATCTGGATGCAGCCAGACCGCATGGCCTCGCTGGGCATCACCACGACCGACATTGCAAACGCCATCAGCGAACAAAATTCGCTATTTGGCGCAGGGCAGATTGGCCAAGAACCCAGTAGTGGCCCGAACGAACTCACTTTCCCGGTGGTGACACAGAGCCAGTTCACCGAACCCAAACAGTACGAAAACATCATCCTGCGCGCGAACCAAGATGGCAGTGCTCTGGTGCGCGTGGGTGATGTGGCGCGCGCCGAAATTGGCCGTAGCCAATACGTTGTCGACAGTAAATTAAATAACAAGCCCAGTACCTTCATCGCCATCTATCAGCAGGCGGGCGCTAACGGACTGGTCGTCTCCGACGCGGTGCGTAAGGCGCTGGCGGACATGAAAACGCGCTTCCCTGTGGGTATGGATTACGACGTGGCGCTCGATACCAACGATTTCGTGCGCATGTCGATTGAAGAAGTTATCAAGACGCTACTGGAAGCCATGGTGCTGGTGGTGATGGTGGTGTATCTGTTTTTGCAGAGCCTGCGCACCACGCTGATTTGCACCGTGGCGATCGTGGTGGCGCTGGTGGCCACGTTCTCCGGCATGTTGATGCTCGGGTTTTCCATCAACCTTTTAACGCTGTTTGGCCTGATCCTCGCCATCGGGATGGTCGTCGACGATGCGATCGTCGTCGTGGAGAACGTCGAACGCATCATGCATCAGCACCATCTTTCACCGAAGGACGCCACCATTCGGGCGATGCAGGAGATTGGGAGTTCGTTGGTGGCGGTGGTGTTGGTAATGGTCTCGGTGTTCATTCCAGCGGCGCTGCTGCCCGGCACTACGGGGCAGTTGTACAAGCAATTCGCGGTCACGATTGTCATCTCGGTGTCGGTCTCGGGCTTCATTGCGCTGACCCTCACGCCGGCCATGTGCGCGTTGCTGCTCAAGCACACGCCACCACCCCAAAAAGGGTTTTTTGCGTGGTTTAATCGCCGGGTGGAGGCTCTGACACTAGCCTTCGGCCACGCGGTGGAGCTGGTTATTAAGCGGATGGCGGTAGCCTTCGTGCTGCTGGTGGTGTTTCTGGTGGGCATTTGGCATTTGTTCCAGATTCTGCCGACCAGTTTTGTGCCGCAGGAAGATCAGGGCTACGCGATGGTGGCCATTATCATGCCGCAGGCCGCTAGCTTGGATCGTACGCAGGCCGTCGCGGATCGCGTCGATGCCATTTTGTCCACTGTCCCGGGCATCGAAAAACGGACGATGATCACGGGCTACAGCCTGCTCGACAGTGCTCTGAAGACCAACGCGGCCACGTTCTTCCTGACCTTCAAAGATTTTGAGGAACGCTACGCGACGATAGACAGCGCAAAGACCCAAAACACCCGCGCTATCCTCAAGGAGTTTTTTAGTCAGGCGCGGCACATTGAAGAAGCGATCGTACTGCCCATCGCGCCACCGGCGATTCCCGGCATTGGCACGACCGGTGGGTTTGAGTTCTGGATTCAAGACACCACCGCGGGTAGCCCAGCTGCCCTCGACGTGCAAACCAAAGCGTTTATCGCCAGGGCCAGCAAACGCCCAGAGCTGGCGCCGCTGCGTTCAACTTTCAATGCCAACACGCAACAACTGCGCGCAGTGGTCGATCGCGACAAGGCCACGTTGCTCGGGGTGGCGGTGCCAGACGTCTATACCGCCATTCAGGCCCAGTTTGGCTCGCTCAACGTGAGTCAGTTCAGCGAATACAGCCAAACTTGGTGGGTGATAGTGCAGTCCGACGCAGCGTTTCGCCGCGAACCGGCAGACCTCACGCGCTTGTACACACGTTCTGCCGATAAAAAAATGGTGCCGTTATCCGCGGTGGTCACTACGGAATGGACCACGGGACCCGATATGGTGCCTCACTTCAATGGTTTCCCGGCCGCCGAAATCATCGGTGGCGCGGCGCCGGGCTATAGCTCGGGTCAGGCCATTGCGGCCATGGAGGAATTGGCTGCCGATCTGCCGGCGGGGTATACGTTTGCTTGGTCGGGTGTGGCTTACGAGGAGAAGCAGTCCGGCGGCACCTCAACTATCGCTTTTGCTTTTGGCATGCTGATCGTTTTCATGGTGTTGGCGGCGCAGTACGAATCTTGGACGCTGCCGGGCGCGGTGATGACGGCCATTCCGTTCGGGGTGCTGGGCGCGCTCCTGACCAACTACATTCGCGGGCTCGAAAACGACGTCTATTTCCAAATCGGCCTACTGGTATTGATAGGCCTTGGCGCCAAGAATGCCGTGTTGCGGGTGTCCGCGGCGGTAGATTTTCGGAAGCAGGGCAAGACCATCATGGAGGCCACGGTGCTGGCCGGTGAGCAACGGCTACGCCCGATTATCATGACCTCCCTCGCTTTCGCTGTGGGCTGTCTGCCGCTGGCCATTGCTGTGGGCGCAGGCGCCAACGCGCGGCACTCAATCGGCACCGGCATCATGGGCGGCATGCTTGCGGAGACCACCTTGGCAATGCTTTACGTGCCGTTGTTGTTCTATGTTTTCGACCAACTTGCCGAACGCCGTAAAGCCAAAGCCGAAGCCAAAGACCAGGCGGCAAAACTTAAGGCTGCGGCCCATGAGGCGGCGGCGCCATGAGGTCGTGTGCACCGCTTGCAGTGAACCGCCCGGCCGATTGGGTTCTACGGGGCTTGGACCGGCGCGCTAACCCGTGGATTCTGGGCTCTGTGGCTAACGCTGGCTCGCGGCGGTCTTCTATTTGCCGACTGCCCCCCCAATGATCCGTCCTTGCCGCCAATTTTCAAAATTCGCGCTGGCTGCTTGTGCGATAGCGCTCAGCGGTGGCTGCATGATGGGCCCCAACTACGAGCGCCCCGCGGTGACGGCGCCGGCAGCCTTCGCACACGAAACCGCTGCGGCTGCCGCCACGGCGGACACCACGTGGTGGAACCAGTTTAAAGATCCGGTCCTCGACCAGCTGATCCTCGAGGGGCTGGCCCACAATAGCGACATTGCCATCGCGGCGACCAACGTCGACAACCTGTCTGCCGTGCTGTTGCAAACGCGTTCCCAGTTATTCCCGCAGCCCGGCTACGGTGTGAGCGGCCAAGGCCAGCATGGCGCGATGCCCACTACCGTTTACAACGCGACGCTGTCGGCCAGTTGGGAGCTCGATCTCTGGGGCCGTATCCGACGCCAGTCTGAATCGGCTTTCGCCAACGTGCTGGCGAGCGACGAGGCACGGCGCGGCGTGGTGTTATCGCTGGTGGCAACGATTGCCGACAGCTATTTGCAGCTGTGCGGTCTAGATGCGCAATTGGTGGTCGCCAAGCGCACGCTGGGCACCTATAAAGATTCGGTCGCCTTGTTCACGCTGCAGTACCAGTACGGCCAAGTATCACAAATGAATGTGGCTCAGGCCCAGTCTCAGTACGAGACGGCGGCGGCGCAGATTCCCGTCATCGAAACCCAGATTGGGCAGCTTGAGAATGCCCTCGCGGTGTTGGTGGGGCGTGATCCGGGCCCGATTACACGCGGCAAATCGGTGGATGAGCTTATTTTGCCGCCGGTGCC
>CAIPNE010000580.1 GCA_903866355.1 uncultured Gammaproteobacteria bacterium | reverse complement strand
TGCTCATTGGGTTGAACAACGCGTACGGTGCTTATTTGGTGGTGCGGCGTCAGCACAGCGAAGGTTTGATTCCGTTGCTCAGTAGCAGCACGCCGCGCGCGGTGATGTTTAGCGGCCTGACGGCCGTGGCGTCGTTTGGCACGCTGGCGGTGTCCGTGCACCCCGGCATGGCCGGCATGGGGGTGCTGATTTCCTTATCGTTGGGCTACGCGCTCGCCAGCGCGCTGATCGTGCTGCCCGCGCTGATGCACGGGGTTGAAGCCTGGCAGGCGCGGCGGTAAGCGCCGCGCCGGGTGATGTCAGTACTTGGAAATGACCTCACGGCCGAATTCGCGAATCATCTCGCGAGCGTCCGTGCCGCACACATTCAGCGCAATATTGGTCACCCCAGCGGCTTCCAATTCCCGAATGCGGTCGATGATTTCTGGCCCAGAGCCGGTGAGCGTGCCGGCCTTGATAAGCTCCGGCGTGAGGTAAGCCCGTTCACCTTCGCGCAGGAACGCCAGATGTCCCAAATGCATCTCCTGAAAACGCCGGTCCATGGGGGTTTTCATGGTGAGGATGTGTTCGTCGAAATACGCCTTGGCCGCAGCACTCACTGCGGGCGGTGCGAACGGCCCTACTTTAATGTCGCTGGGATCCCAGTTGGTGTGTAGCAGCAGAATCGCCATCGGGCCAATTTGCTGTATGACACGGTCCGACAATATCGATTCGCCGGGTCGCAGCACGCAGGCCGAGGTGAGATTGGTACAGTAAATCTCGCTAAGGTCACGACCCGCCGCGCTGGCCGCCGCGCGGATCTGGCGCAGGCTATCGGCGATATAGTCGGGCTCTAGGCCGATGGTGATCCAACCTTCGGCGAGTTCGCCGGTCATCGCGATGGCTTTGGGGCCGTTGGCCGCCATGTGGATCGGGATATGGTCGTGCACGTTAATGTAACCGCGCTCGGGATGGATAAATTTAATGTGCCGCTCGCGGCTGCCTTCGCGATAAACGGCCTCGCGCCCGGCGAGTAAGTCGCGGATGATCTCCACATGTTCGCGCAGGGTGTTGAGGGGGATAGGCGGCATGCCCATCACGTTGCGGCCGGTGAAGCCGGTGCCCACCCCCAAAATGACCCGCCCCGGTGCGAGTTCATTGATGGTCGCAATGGAATGCGCGGTGACGGGCGCAATGCGGTTACCCAAGATCGACACCAAGGTGCCAATTTTGATGGTGCGGGTGTGGTGGGCCACTAACGCCATGCTGGCGTATACGTCGCTGTAGCACATCTGCGAGTCGTAAAACCACGTGTGCGAAAAACCATATTCCTCCGCCATTTGGGCGTCTTGCCAGCAGCGGATATAGGTCGGAAAGCTAATGCCAAAATCCATGTTTGAGGTGCCTTTGAGGGTGCAAAGCAGGAACTTTGCGGGGCGCACAGCTCGCTGTCAACGCCCGCCGCCCGGGGGCGGCGACTTCCATTTACGGGTAGCGAACCCGCGTCGCGCCGGGCAATATGCGGCGCAGCCGCATAGATTGCAGGTGGCCGCCCTGCCCATTACAATTCCATACGTTACCGTATGGACTAGCTATAGCGCGTCACCCGCGCCCGGAGCCGCATGACTGATATTCAGCACGACCTGCCCACTGAGCCAACTCTCACCCTAGGCCTCGACGGATACACCTACGCCGACCTTTACGACCCCGCGGCGCTCGCCAAACTCTATGGCGATTTCTGCGCCCAGCTCGCCGCCAGCGATGCCAGCGTCAGCGCCCGCTATCTGGACTATTGCGGTAATGGTGGTGTGGGTATGACGCCCGAAGCCATCTCTGAAATTCTCACCGATACCGCCCCCCACGTGGGCGGTTTTTTGGCTCGGCTGTTCAAAATTGAAGGCGCTTGGGCCACCCAGCGCGCCCAGATCCGCGACGAAGACGACGTCGTCATGCGGTTCCGCAATGACTTCGTTGCGACCCTCGCCAAGCGCTTTAAGGGGGTGGATTTAAACACCCGCGACTTCAACGCGCTTACCCAGCTAGTAGCCCAGCTACGAGTGGCTGCCAGTACCGCACAGCCTGCCCGCGACGAAGAATACGAAGTCGCGCGCGCCGGTCTGATGGCCGCGGGCTTGGTGCCTGCCACGGCGGAGTTTTTGGCCGTGCTGGCCGCCGATGGCCGCGATGACGCCGCTTGTTTGGTGGTGGCTAATCAAACGTTCGCCGAGTGGTCTGCACTCATCATGGCGGATCCCGCACGCTACGCGGCGGCCCACGCGTGGGTGATTTTTAAAGAACCGGCAAAGACCGACTTCCAGAATCTCGTGCACCACGTGACGCATCCGCGCGAAGGTTTTTCGACCTGGATGGCGCCGCCTGCGCATCAGCGCCGTCGCGATGGTTTTAAGCTGACGGACCAACGCTACGGCCAGCGCGCGGTGCTCTACGAAGTAGACCACTGCATTTACTGCCACGACCGGGACGCCGATTCCTGCTCCAAGGGCATGCGCAACAAGAAGGACAATAGTTTCAAGATTAACGCGCTAGGGGTCACCGCCGCCGGCTGCCCGCTGGGCGAGAAAATCTCCGAAATGCATGTGCTCAAGCGCCAAGGCGACAACATCGGCGCGCTGGCGTTGGTGGTTATCGACAACCCCATGTGCCCGGGCACCGGTCATCGTATTTGCAACGATTGCATGAAGGGCTGCATCTACCAAAAGACCGAGCCGGTTAACATTCCGCAGATCGAAACCCACGTCCTAACCGACGTCCTCGAACTGCCCTATGGCTTTGAAATTTACGGCCTGCTCACCCGCTGGAACCCCCTCAACGTGCAGCGTCCTTACGCTTTGCCGCATAACGGGCGCAAGGTGCTGGTAGTGGGCATGGGTCCGGCCGGCTACACGCTGACCCACTATCTGCTGAATGAAGGCTTTGCGGTGGTCGGGATCGACGCCCTCAAGCTTGAGCCGCTGCCCAGCGTTCTAACCGGCACGCCCAGCGTGGCACCCCGCCCGGTGAGTCAGTTCAGCGAACTCTACGAAGAACTCGACCGCCGCACGGTGAGCGGGTTTGGCGGTGTGGCGGAATATGGCATCACGGTGCGTTGGGATAAAAACTTCCTAAAAGTGATCTATCTCACGCTGTTACGACGGCAATCCTTGCGGGTCTACGGCGGCGTGCGCTTTGGCGGCACCATGACCCTCGACGACGCTTGGGACTTAGGCTTTGACCACGTGGCTTTAGCCACTGGTGCGGGCAAACCTTCCATCATTGGCCTTAAGGGCAATTTGGTACGGGGTGTGCGTAAAGCCTCCGACTTCCTCATGGGCCTGCAGCTTACCGGGGCGGCGAAAGACGATTCCCTGGCCAATTTGCAAGTGCGTCTGCCCTGCGGCGTTATTGGTGGGGGGCTTACCGCCATCGATACCACCACAGAATTGATGGCTTATTACCCGCGCCAAGTCGAAAAAGCCCTCAAGCGCTACGAGCTGCTGGTAGCGGCCCAGGGCGTAGACGTCGTGCGTGCGCGCTTTGATAAAGAAGAAGCGGGCATCCTCGACGAATTCTTGGGTCACGGCCTAGCCGTGCGCGCCGAGCGCGAGCGCGCCGCTGCAGCCGGTGAAGCACCGGACTTTGCCCCGCTGGTGAACGGTTGGGGCGGGGTGACCATGTTCTACCGCAAGACCATCGCCGATTCGCCAGCCTATCGCCAGAACCACGAGGAAATTAACGAAGCCCTCACCGAAGGCATCCAGCTGGCGCCCAATATGAACCCGCTAGAAACCCGCACCGACGAATTTGGCGCGCTTCGCGCGGTCGTTTTTGAGCGTCTGCAAGAAGACGGCACCAAGGCACGGGTTGAAGTGGCGCTACGGGGTTTGTTTGTCGCCGCCGGCACCTCGCCGAACACTATTTACCAGTCGGAAAATCCCGGCACCTTCAAGTTGGATGGTAAATTTTTTGCTCACCACGAGCCCAGCGGTGCCAGCCATGCACCCGATCTGCGAGCCGGCACGGGGGAGGGTGGGCCTAAGCTTGCGGAACCGGCGCCCTTTACCTCCTACGAGCACGACGGTCGCTATGTCACGTTTTATGGCGACAACCACCCAGTTTATGCCGGCAATGTGGTGAAAGCCATGGCGAGCGCAAAGGACGGCTATCCCTACATCGTGGGGCTATTTGCGGCCGAACGCGCGCTGCTGACGCAGGCCGATCAACCCCTGCGCGATGGCGCTATGCACCGCTTTTTTGGCTCCTTGGACGATGTTCTCATTGCGCGCGTAGTGGCCGTTAACCGTCTGACGCCCACCATTGTCGAAGTGATCGCACACGCGCCATTTGCGGCCCGGCGCTTTGAGCCAGGCCAGTTCTATCGCGTGCAAAACTTTGAATCCAACGCCATGGTGCTGGGCGACACCAAGCTCGCCACCGAAGGCTTGGCGTTAACGGGCGCGTGGGTAGACGAAGAAAAAGGCCTGATTTCTCTGATCGCCTTAGAAATGGGCACCTCCTCACGCTTACTCATGCGCTTTACGCCCGGCGAGCAATTGGTGGTGATGGGCGTAACCGGTGCACCCACTCACATTCCCCGCGATACCACGGTGGCCATGATTGGCGGTGGTCTGGGCAACGCGGTGTTGTTCTCCATTGGGAAGGCCTTGCGGGCGGCCGGTAATCGGGTGGTGTATTTTGCCGGCTACAAGAAAGCTAGCGATTTGTTTAAGGTCAGCGATATCGAAGCTGCGGCAGACGTGGTGATTTGGGCAGTGGATCCGGGCCCCGGCGTGGTGGGCATAACTGCCAATCGCCCGCAGGACCGCAGTTTTGTCGGCAATATTCTAGACACCATCGTGGCCTATGCCAGCGGTCAACTGGGTGAGGTATCGATCCCACTGGCAGACGCCGATGAACTCATCGTCATCGGCTCAGACGGCATGATGAACGCCGTGAAGCGCGCCCGCAGCGGGGTGTTGGCGCCGTATTTAAAACCAGGCCACCAAGCCATCGGCTCCATCAACTCGCCCATGCAATGCATGATGAAAGGCGTTTGCGCCCAATGCATGTGTCGGCAGGTGGATCCCGTCACCGGCGAAGAGAGCTTTGTCTATTCCTGCTTTAATCAGGATCAGCCGCTGGATTGGGTGGACTTTGACCACCTGCGTGCGCGCCTGCGCCAAAATACTGTGCAGGAAAAGCTGTCTAACTTATGGCTGGATCGCCTGCTGGCAGACTAAGCGTCAACGCTGCTGGTGCGGGTGCACACCCGCCCAGCGCGCCGCGTGTGGGTCCGCCCCGCGTGGCGAGTCAGTCGAGTTTTCGCATGCTCTTAGCGTGCTGTGCCCGCTAGCCGTGTTAGCGGGTAGGGTTCATTAAGGGGCTGGCCTGCGTCTGCGGCGGTGGCGCCCACAACGGTGTGTTTTTGTTCCGCACCTCCTGTGTGCGGCGGGCCGCTGCGAACCCCAACTAAAGCCAAAATTTGGGCTGGGGCGCCAGACCCGCCCTCTCCGCAAGCCTCCTCACCAGCAAGGTTATGCGTCACCCATAAGGCCGGGTTAAGCGTTCAATGAAAGTGGCTAGCGTGCGTTGAGCACGCAGCTTTGGCGCAACTGCGGGCGGGGTTTTTTTAGTGTTGTGGCGGTCGCAGGCAAGCGCTTGTATGTCTGTTGTCAGGCAAGCGCCGCATGGTTGACGTCAGGTGTAAGGGCGAACCTATGTGTTCGCCCAGGGTGTTGCCGCATTCGGTGGTGTCGGCCGACACCTAGGTCGGTAGGCGCGCACGTTTTGGCGTCACGCGCATTTGGGGGACGACTGTCAGCACCCAAACCCACGCCCGTCCCTAGCTGACCGTCGCGGCGGTGCTGTTAAATCATCGTGTAGCCACCGTCTACCGCCCAGCTTTGACCGTTCACATAACTGGATTCATCCGAGCCTAAGAACACGGCCACCGCGGCCACTTCTTCTGGCCGAATAAAACGCTTGAGCGGCACGTTCGCTACAAAGTTAGCCGTGGCCTGTTGCGCGTCGATACCCAGCACCGCCGCATGTTCGCTGATGAAGCTGGTGGCCATGTCGGTGTCTACCACCCACGGGCAAATGGCATTCACTAACACCTGATGCGCCGCCATCTCTAAGGCTAAGCAGCGTGTGAGCCCCACGACGGCATGTTTGGAGGCGTTATAGGCGCTTTGATTACGCGTGCCGCCTTTGCCGGCGGTGGAGGCGAGATTGATCACGCGGCCGGCACGGCGGGCAATCATGCCCGGCAACACAAATTGGGTGACGTGCAGCACCCCATAAACGTTGGTCTCCAGCACTTGGCTGAATTCCTCGAAGCTGTATTCCAGAAACGGCCGCGCCTTATGTACGCCGGCGTTGTTCACCAAAATATCGATAGCGCCGTCGGCCTCGATGCGCTGGACCATGGCCTGTACGGCGGCCCGATCGGTGATGTCGCAGGCGTGTGCGGTGGCGCGGATCCCATATTGCGTAGCCAGCTGGGTGGCCACTTCGTGCAGCCGGTCTGGGTCGCGGGCATTGAGCGCCAAGTGGGCGCCCTCGCGGGCAAAGGCTTCAGCGATGGCGCGCCCAATGCCGCGCGAAGCACCGGTAATAAGGGCCGTCTTGCCGTGTAGTCGTCCAGTCATCGCGTGGGTACTCCTGCCAGAGGTGAGAGAAAAAATAAGCCCCGTCGGGGGCGAGTGTCACCCGTTAACAACGTGCGCCCGAGCGCGGGCGGCCGTGGTGGACGGGCGCTGCTTACTCTAGCCGGTCATCCTGCCCGCCGCACACCGTGCAATGGGCGGGTGGTGGCGAGCTTAGGGTTGCTACCACAAAGCTCTCGCCGGGCACGGTGCGACCCGCTACTATCGGGCGTCCCATCGCAGCCTCCCGCCACCCATGTCTAAGCTCATCCCCGCCTTAAGTCTCGCTGGTTTCGTGGTGGTGGCAGTGATGCGGGTAACCGATCCGCTGCTGCCGGTGATAGCGCAGGATTTTCAGGTTTCGGTTGGGCAGGCGGGGATGGTGATCACTTCTTTCGCCACCGGTTATGGCCTGTTTTTGCTGCTGTACGGTCCCCTAGGTGACCGCCACGGCAAGCTGCGCGTGATTGCGCTGACGCTTGCTGGGGCGGCGCTGTGCGTGGGGGCGTGCGCCTTTGCGCCAGACCTGCGTACCCTCGCCGCGCTGCGTTTCCTCACCGGTATGACGACCGCCGCCGCCGTGCCGTTATCACT
>CAIPNE010000579.1 GCA_903866355.1 uncultured Gammaproteobacteria bacterium | reverse complement strand
GGCTTCCTGCGCGAGCAAGTCTGCAAGTACCTGTGCCCCTACGCGCGCTTCCAGAGCGCCATGTTCGACCGCAACACCTTGATCATCGCCTACGAAGCCCGCCGCGGTGAGCCGCGCGGCCGACGCCGTCGCGATCTGGTGACCAGCGTGCTGTCGCGGCTGCGCGGTCTGCTCGACCCGCACACCGCGGAAGATTATGTGTTCCGCGCCAGCCAGCACCCCACGGCCGCCAGCGCTCAGGCGCAAGCCCACGGCACCATTACCTTCGCGCCACACGCCGTGGCAGCACCGCTGCCGGCGTTCGCCCCCGAACAACTGGGCGACTGTGTTGACTGTACGTTGTGTGTGCAGGTCTGCCCCACCGGCATCGACATCCGCAACGGCCTGCAGTACGAGTGCATTGCCTGCGGCGCCTGCATCGATGCCTGCGACACCGTGATGGACAAGGTTGGCTATCCACAGGGCCTGATTCGCTACACCACGCAGAATGCGATCGACGCCAAGGCCAGCCACATCCTGCGACCACGTATCGTGGTGTACGGGCTGCTGCTGTTGGCACTGCTTGGCGCCTGGGCTTGGGGCGTCAGCCATCGCAGCAGTTTTATCGCCGAGGTTCTGCGCGACCGCAACACGCTGTATCACTTGACCAACGACGGCGGCGTTGAAAATAGTTACCAGCTGAAAATCGTCAACAAAACCGAAGCGCCACGGGATTTCCGCATCACGATTCAGCCGGACCGCGCAGGCCTGCGCCTAGACCATGGCCCACTGACCGTTACCGCCAACAGCGGCGAGGTGATCGCCGTCCCTCTGACCGTCAGCGCCCCCGCGCAGCTAAGAGGACGCCATGTCCTGCACTTCATCGTCACCCCGGTTGATGGCGGTGATCTGCGCGAAGTGGACAGCAGCTTCTTTGGCCCGCCGCCATGAGCGCGCCGCGCCCCACCTGGCGCGAACCCATGGTCTGGCTCATCGTCCTGTTGCCGGCAGCGGCGGTCGCGGCCAGCATCGCGCTATTGGTCCAAGCCCAGCGCACCGGCGGCGACGATGCGGTCATCGACGAGGTACACCACACCGCCCAGATACAGCTGAGCGATGTCAGCGCCGATGAACGCGCCGCACAGCAGGGGCTCAGCGCCGTTTTGCGCCTCGACGGCACGCGGATTGAAGTGTTGCCTGCGACCGGCCGCTTCGATCGCAGCCAGCCACTGCACCTGCATGCCGCGCATCCCGCGCGCGCGGCCAAAGATATCCTGCAGGACCTGCAGCCCACCGAACGAGGCTGGCAGGGGGAGGGCGCACCTGACAACCGCAGTGATTGGATTCTGGAGCTAGAGGCGCCAGATGGCAGCTGGCGACTCAAGGGCCGGCTGCTGCGGGGTCAGCAGGCCGCACTGCTGCAGCCCGCGCTATTTGGATCTTGAGCGGCACCGCGCCCCGCGGTCGTTGCTATCACTGCGGCGAGGCGCTGCCCACGCCTGCCCCGCAGCGGGTGTTCGAGGGCGAAAACCGCAGCTTCTGCTGCAACGGCTGCGCGGCGGCGGCCGGCTGGATTCACGATGCGCAGTTGGGCGATTACTACCGACTGCGCAGCGAGCAGGGCGGGCGCGTGGCACTGTTAGCCAGTGACCTTTCCGCTTGGGATCGCGAAGAGGTCCAACAGGGACAAGCCCGCGAGGTGCCCGGGGGGCGCGAGATTACGCTGGTCACCGATGGCATGCGCTGCGCGGCCTGCGCTTGGCTGATCGACCGCGCCCTGCGGCAGGAACCCGGTATTTTGGAAGTCAGCGCGAACGCTATCACCGGCCGCATCCGGCTGCGGTGGGACCCCGCCGTCACGTGCCTGTCCCGGCCTCTCCAGCGCTTGGCCGCGTTGGGCTACCGGCCGGGTCTTGCGCGGGGCGAGGCGGTGGAGCGCGCCCGCCGCGCCGAACGGCGTCGCTGGCTGCTGCGCCTAGGACTGGCTGGCCTCGCCAGCCTGCAGGCAATGATGTTCGCCGAAGCGCTCTACTTCGATGTCCGTGGACAGATGCCGCTCCCCACGCGCGATTTCCTGCGCTGGATTACCTTTCTCATATCCACGCCGGTGGTGTTTTATGCCGGCTGGCCTTTTCTCGAAGGTGCTTGGCGCGAATGCCGCGGCCGGCGTTTGGGCATGGACACCCTAGTCGCCAGCGGCATGCTGCTCGCGTGGGGCGGCAGCGTTATCGAGACGCTGCGCGGCGGCCCGCAGGTTTGGTACGACACCGCGGTGATGTTCGTGTTCTTGCTGCTGCTGGCCAGACTGCTTGAGCAGCGCGCCCGCGCCATGGCCAGCGCGCAGGTCGATACGCTGGCACAGGCCTGCCCCGCGCTGGCGACGCGCGAACGGCCCGATGGCAGCAGCGAGACCGTGCCGCTGGCGCGGCTGGCGGTCGGTGACATCGCGCGCGTCGCGGCGGGTGACGCCTTGCCCGCCGATGGTCAACTGCTGGAGGCGCCCGCGAGTTTTTCCGAAGCCTTGCTGACGGGCGAATCGCGCGCGGTCACCCGCCAGCCCGGCACCGTGGTCTATGCCGGCACCTTGTGCCTAGATCAACCCGTGCGTCTGCGCGTGACCGGCATCGGCCCCGCCACGCGCTTGTCGACACTGACGCGGCTCGTGGAGCAGGCCCAAGCCCATCGACCCCGTGTCGCCCGCCTCGCCGACCAAGTAGCCGGCTGGTTCGTGCTGGCCCTGCTGTTCACCGCAGTGCTGGTTTATGCGAGGTGGCACTTCATCGCGCCCGAGCGTGCGTTCGAAGTGCTGCTCTGTGTACTGGTCATCAGTTGTCCCTGCGCGCTGTCGCTGTCGGTGCCCGCGGCGCTGGCAGCCGCGCATGGACACTTGGCTCGCATCGGTGTGCTCGCCACCCGCCCCGATGCGCTGGAGACGCTCGCGCAGGTCACGGATCTGGTGTTCGACAAGACCGGCACCCTGAGCACTGGCCAAATGGAGATCGCATCGATCAGCCTGTGCAGTGGCAGTTTCCGAGAAGACGCGCTGTCGCAGGCCACTGATTTGGTGTTCGACAAGACCTACACCGTCAGCACCGGCCAAATGGAGATCGCATCGATCAGCACGCACAGTGGCAGCTCCGGCGAAGAGGCGCTGTCGCTGGCCGCCGCACTGGAACGCGACAGCCGCCATCCCATCGCCAGTGCTTTCACCGAGGTGCCGATCACGCGGACCGCCACCGGCGTGCAGGAATATCCCGGCCAGGGCATTGAGGGGGAGATTGAGTCGCGGCGCCTGCGCTTGGGAACCGCACCGTTCGCCGCCGGTCGAGGCGATGACGGCGCGCTCTGGCTCGGCGATGGAGCGCAGCCCCTAGCGCGTTTTGAATTGCGCGAAACCGCCCGCAGCGATGCACGCCAGGTGCTTGCCCAGCTGTCAGCCAGCGGCCTGCGGTTGCACCTGTACAGCGGCGATGACGAGCGCACCGTCGGCACCTTCGCCGCCCGTTTTGGCCTGGCCGATTTCGCGGGCCGCCTGTCGCCGGCCGACAAGCTCGACCGCGTGCGGACGCTGCAGGCACAGGGCCGTATCGTGGCCATGGTCGGCGACGGCCTCAACGATGCACCCGTGCTGGCCGGCGCCAATGTCTCTTTTGTCATGGCCGAGGGCGCCCCGCTGGCCCAGCAGGCGGCCGATTTCGTGCTGACCCAGGCCTCCCTGCAGCGTGTCCCCGACGCGGTGGCGCTCGCCCGTCGCACCCAGCGCATCATCCAGCAGAATTTGGCTTGGGCCGTCGGCTACAACCTGCTCGCCCTACCGCTGGCGGCCACTGGGCAGGTCACGCCGTGGATGGCCGCGCTGGCGATGGTTGTCTCCTCCCTGACCGTCACCCTCAACGCCCTGCGTCTCACGCGGACCGGCCCAGCATGATCATTTTGCTGCTGCTGATCCCGCTGAGCTTGCTGCTGCTGGCGTCGGCCATCTGGGCGTTTTTTTGGGCGGTGCGCAGCGGGCAGTTTGACGACCTCGACACCCCGCCGCTGGATATTCTCGCCGAGGACCCGTGCGAAACCCGGAGCACGCCCCGCCATGAACCCTGACTGGCTCGTCCTTGGCAGCGCCGGGCTTAGTGGCCTGCTCGGCGGGGTGCACTGTGCGGCGATGTGCGGCGGCATCGCCACGGCTTTCCCGGCCATGAGTCGCGGCACGGGGTTACGGGCCGCGCTCGAACCGAACCTCGGACGTATCGTCGGCTATACCATTGCCGGGGCCATCGCCGGCGGCATTGGCCACGGCATCGTGAGCGCAGCACGCCTACCGGCGCTGGGCTTGGCGTCGCGCGCCGCAGTGGGTGTGGTCCTGATCCTGGCCGCGTTGCGCCTGCTCGATCGCTGCGGCCGACTCGGCTTTCTCGCGGCCCCCGGACAGGCCGCCTACCGGCTGCTGCAACCCCTGCAGCGGCAATTACTCCCTGCCAACACCAGCCTGCAACGCTTGGGCGCGGGGGTGCTATGGGGCTGGCTGCCCTGCGGGCTCAGCGCCACGGTCCTCACTGCCGCTTGGTTTCAGGCCAGCGCTTCGCGGGGTGCCCTGACCATGCTGGCCTTTGGACTGGGTACGCTGCCGGTGATGGTGCCGTTGACTTGGTCGGGTGCACGGCTGGGACAATGGCACCAGCGCGGGCCATGGCGCACTGCGGCTGGCCTGTTCGTACTGCTGGCGGGCCTACTGACCCTGTCTGCCCCGTGGCTGATGCAGGTACCCGGCGCGCATGGCCTGCTGACTGCCTTGGGCTGCGGCAGCCTACCGATCAACTGATCGAATCGGCTCAAAGCTGCGGCGTTGAGGATGGCCACCAGCCGCTTTGAAGCGGCCATGACGCTGTCCTCCTGCCGGCCCCCAAAGCCCCGATTCACGGTCTCCAGTCCCAAGCAGCGGACGGTGTCCACACGACTCGTCGGCCTGTGGTGCGGCATGGGTAAACCCGTTGCTAGTGTCCGACATTAGGCAATGAGGATTGTTCTCACTTTTGCCACCCGTCGATTTTTTGAACCGTCCTTCGCGTTGTCGCGGCGACCTCAATGGCCCTGTCGTCAACACTTATTCTGCCTACGCAGGCAGGTTGAATGCAGTTGGCCAACTAACTTGCGCGCGGTTTCCAAGCATTGAGCATGGCCACCAGCGAGAGCATCACCGGCACTTCCACTAACACCCCGACGACGGTCGCCAAGGCGGCGCCAGATTTAAGCCCGAACAGTGAGATGGCAACGGCGACTGCGAGTTCAAAGAAATTTGAGGTGCCAATCAGGCAGGCCGGGCCGGCCACCTCGTGCGGCAGTTTCAGCCATTTGGCAGCCCACCAGCTGATGAAGAAAATACCGTAGGTCTGCAGGATCAGCGGCACCGCGATCAAGCCGATCACGGCGGGTTGGGCGATGATGGTTTCGGCTTGGAACCCGAACAACAGAATGACGGTGGCAATTAAGCCCACCATCGACCAAGGTTTGAGCCGGGCAACCAAGGCGTTGACGGCGGCCGGTCCAGTGTTTGCCAGCACCTTGCGCGTGGCCATACCCGCCAACAGCGGCAGCACGACATACAACACCGTGGCCAGGACCAAGGTTTCCCAGGG
>CAIPNE010000578.1 GCA_903866355.1 uncultured Gammaproteobacteria bacterium | reverse complement strand
TTAAGAACCATAGATCGCGCCCGCCCAAAAGGCGCCGCCATGGGGTTCCACCTGCTGGCGCGCCATCGTCCTGACTAGCATTACCGATGAATGCGCGTTCGGCCTCGTTGACCCCAGGGTGGCTATCTGGTGTGTCGCGGGTTAATCGGTACCACAGGAGTGCTACCAAAATCCCCGCGGCACCGGCGGTATAAAACGCGACCCGCCAGCCCCACGTCACCATGATCCACACCATGAGCGGCGGCGTGATCGCAGCCCCTAACGCGCTACCGCTGTGCGTGATACCTGCGGCCAGTCCGCGTTCAGCGGGTGCCGCCCAGTTGGCTACCATCCGATTGCCATTGGGTGGGGCCGCCGCCTCGCCCAAACCGATGAGCGCGCGCACCACCGCAAACGCACCGACCACACCGAGTGTCGAGGCGATAAACAATTCGCCCGCGAGCGCGGTGAGTGTGGTAAACGTGGACCACCACAAAATAGCCCACATCATGACCCGCCGCGGACCATAGCGGTCGCCCAGCCAGCCGCCAGGAATTTGGGCCAAGGCGTAGGTGAGCACAAACGCGCTGAAGATCCCCCCGAACTCAATCTGGCTGAGTCCGTACTCGGGGATGATGTACCTGGCCGCGATCGAGATATTGATGCGGTCGATGTACATCAACACATAGGCGAGGAAAACCAGCGCAATGATGCGCCAACGCACCTGCGTGCGCGGCGCGGCGGCCTGTGACGCGGCCACGCCCCCGGCCATCGAGGCTATTCCCCGGCTAACGCTTTCATGAACATGCCGTTGTCAAAGTAGTCGCGCCAGAAAGTGATCTTGCCCTCGTTGACTTCAAACACGCCGGCCACCGGCAGCGCGATCTGACGACCCTTCATCACGAAGCGATCGATACGCTCGTTCATCACCCGGTTGCCGGTGCAGGTCTGGCGCAGAATCTCGAACTCCAACGGGCCCTCGCCGGCGAAAATCGGCGCGAGAAACTCACGCATTTTTTCGGTGCCGCGCATCTCGCCCAGAGGCACGTTGTCGTAGTAGCAATCCGCGGCGACCAGCGCCAGCGCAGCATCCAGATCTTTACGGCCGACTGCCGCAATAAACGCATTGACGACGACTTCTGCACTCATGCTGAAACCTCCAGTTTGATGAAAAAACTGACCCTACTATAGGACTAACACCCCACCGTGTGGCAACTGGATGACCGCACCCAAACGCCTGTGCAGCATTGCCATGGGCATGTTTTGTTTAAGCCGTCGCGCCTCACCCGTGGACGCACTGCAACATCCAAAGTTCTATAGGCCCACGCCCAGGGGGACAACTGAGGGCGCGCCCGGCGGCGGTGCTAGCGCGGATCAAGCGCTGCGCAGGCGGCTTCCGCCATCGTCTGCAGGTAGGTGTTGTCGGTGGCCTTACTCGTCACCGCGTGAGTCACTATCAGCGAATGCGCGCCATCGACCACGGTCTGCACGTTGTACGCCGGGCCGTATCCCTTCATCGGTCGCGGCGAGCGATAAGGGACACCCACCCAATGAAGGTCCTCGCAGATTCCTCAGCGATAAGAGCAGTAAGAGCGATAAGGGACACCCACCCAATTAAGGTCCTCGCAGATGCCTCAGCAACAGCCAGGACTCGACCGCGCGACCCAGAATCCCACGCGAGGTGCCGACGGCCGACCGCACGCAGTGGCTGGCGGAATATCTGGCGAGGGAAGTGATAGAGGACACCCACCCAATGAAGGCGATCCCAAATGCCTCAGCGCGAGTGATAAGGGACACACACCCCGCGAGTGATAAGGGACACCCACCCCGCGAGTGATAAGGGACACCCACCCAATTAAGGTC
>CAIPNE010000577.1 GCA_903866355.1 uncultured Gammaproteobacteria bacterium | reverse complement strand
CGTAGGGCGTAGCCCGAAGCGGATTTCCCCGTGCGCGCACGCTCAGAACGGCTCGTCTGACGCTGTCGCCTTGGCCTCCTTGCGTGTTTGCTCACGCGCCTTGATGCGCGACTTGGCCGCTGTGGAGCTGTGTTTGAATCGGTAGGACTCATTGCCCGTCTCCACGATGTGGCAATGGTGCGTGAGCCGGTCCAGCAGCGCTGTGGTCATCTTGGCGTCGCCAAACACTGTGGACCACTCCGAGAAGCTCAGGTTGGTCGTGATCACCACACTGGTGTGTTCATACAGCTTGGACAGCAGATGGAACAGCAAGGCCCCACCGGCCTGGCTGAACGGCAGGTAGCCCAACTCGTCCAGTTATGTTGAGCTCAACATAAATTGACTTATGTGGAGTGCGCAGTTATGTGGAGCGGTGCAACCCTTGACTCCGAGGTTCATCGGTCTGACTCAACATAACTGAGCGGCCGTAACGTGGCGTCCTCATCAACCACGGGGGACACCATGCTGTGCGATTTATTTCCACGATTTCACGAACGATACGAGCGGTCACGCTGCGGCGCAGAACTGGAGGCGTTCGCCGGTTGGTTGGCCGGGCACGGTCACCTGCGTCATCCGTTGCGGCTTCATCTTCGGCGTGTCAAGGAAGTGCTCGACCGATCTGATCGCTTCAAGTCAGGGGAGATGTTCCGCGAGGAAGACCTGAGAGAGGCGTTCATCGTCTCCAAGGCAGATGCCTACTTGTACCTTTGTACTGGCCGCATCTTTACCAGATTCCTAGCGGCCACCAATCAGTTGGTTGCCATGGAACATGGCGACGCGTTGAGCATCCTGTGCCGCCGCTATCAGCGTTACATGGCCGAAGTACGAGGACTTTCCGCTCAGTCGCTGAAACACCATGGCTCGACGGTCACCGATTTCCTTGCGCGAGGGCTGCCATCCGATGGCAGTCTTTGCAACCTGACGGCTGGCCAAATTGAAACCTACATCCAGCTCAAGAGCAAGGAGAACAGTCGCGCGTCACTGCAGCATGTCATTGCCCACCTACGCGCATTTCTGCGTTACTGCGCCGACCATGGCGAAGTAACTGGCGGCCTCGATGTCATTGACACGCCACGTGTGTATCGAGGAGAACTACCACCTCGGGCACTGGATTGGACCACGGTGCGCAAATTACTTGCGTCGATCCGGCGTCGAAGTTCGAGAGATTGGCGCGACTACGCCATCTTGCATCTGATGGCCTATTACGGGTTGCGTCCGTCAGAGGTTGCCTCCCTGCGGCTTGATTCCATCGATTGGAAGGCCAGCACGCTGCGAGTTGAGCAACGCAAGACACGCTCCGTGCTCATCTTGCCGCTCGTCGATCGGACGTTGCGGTTGCTGCGTCGCTATTTGTTGGTGGCCAGGCCCAACAGCGATCTGCCACAACTGTTCCTACGCATTCGCAGTCCGATAAAAGCCCTGCGGCATTACGGCGTCATCGATGTCTTTCGCTACCGGGTGCACAAGAGCGGCCTCCCTCTTGATGGAGCATCGTCCTATTCGCTGCGTCACGCCTTTGCCATGCGCTTGCTTCGGCGCGGTGTCGGCGTCAAGGCCATTGGCGACCTGCTCGGGCACCGGAGCCTGGAAGCGACCTGCGTCTACTTGCGGATCGATGTCGACATGCTGCGCACGGTTGGTTTGCCGGTGCCCGCGCCAGTCCATGGAGGTCGCCATGATTGAGCAAAAACCTTCGGCACCGCTGGATCGATGGATGGCCATCTGGCTGAAACACCAACGTTCACTGGGGCGCGGTTACGACGGCGAACAGTGGATTCTCGAGCACCTACGGAACTTCCTTGCAGCCAACGGCAACACTGATCTTGATCAGGCCGGCTTTGATCTTTGGTGCGACTCATTTCGCCACCTGTCCGCCACGACACGACGAGGTCGGCAACTGGCTGTGCGCAAGTTCTGTCGTTTCCGTCAACGCACGGAACCCGGCTGTTTCGTCCCGAACCCACTGTACTTTGTCCGCTTGCTTCCCTATCGCCAGCCTGTGATCGTCGCGCCAGAACAGGTGGCGCGGTTGCTCAGCGCAGCCGACAAACTGGGGGCAACGACCAATTCTCCGCTGTTGCCGTCGGTCATGCGCATGGCCGTCATCTTGCTTTACACCGCAGGATTGCGCCGTGGTGAGTTGGTCCGCCTGACCCTGGACGACGTCGAGCCCAGTACGGCGGTGCTGCGCATCAGAGCATCCAAGTTCCACAAGTCCCGACTAGTGCCGTTGTCGTCGGACGCTGGCGATGCCGTTCGGGCCTATTTGCGTAAGCGCCTGATTGCACCGTTTGATCCCACTCCCTGCGCACCGCTGCTGTGCTGTGGCTCACGTGGCCGTCACGGATACACCGGCGCTGGATTGGGGCACGCGGTCAATCGCCTGTTCGTCGCAGCGGATGTAAAGGACAGCCAAGGGCGTCGACCGCGGGTCCACGACATCAGGCACAGCTTTGCCGTGCAGGCGCTGATCCGCTGGTACCGTGATGGCGCCGACGTTCAATCCAATTTGCCTCGTCTCGCCATGTTCATGGGGCACGTCTCGATCGTGTCGACCGCCCATTACCTGCACTTCGTGCCGACCATGCGAGAATTGGCAAGTGAGCGGTTTGAATCCGCCTTTGGCGATGTCGTCGCGGAGGTGGCGCCGTGAAGAAGTATCAACCGACACAACTTGGCCGTGCCGTCGTACGTTTCTTCCAGGAGTACCTCCCGACACTGCGCGGCATGAGTCGTCACACGATTCAAAGCTATCGTGACTGCATGATTCTGTTCCTGGAGTTTGCCGCTAAGGACTGCCGACGGCCAATCGAATCCCTTGAACTGACCGACATCACTGCGGATCGGATCGGTCGCTTCCTCGCCTTCTTGGAGGCAGAGCGCGGGAACAGCGTCACGACCCGCAATGCCCGCCTGGCGGCCATGCACACCTTTGCTCGCTACCTTGTGGCTGACCATCCCGAACAATTGGCTGCATTGCAGCAGGTCCTCGGGATTCCATTCAAACGAGGCGCACGCGAGACTCCCATCGAATATCTGGAGAAGACGGAGATCGAGGCGGTGCTGGCCAGCATCGATCGCAAGACACCTGCCGGAAGGCGGGACTACGCGATGTTCTCGCTGATGTTCAATACCGGCGCCCGGGTGCAGGAGATCGTCGACCTGCGAGTGCGAGACCTGCGGCTTGAACCACCCTGCCAAGCGCGCTTCGTGGGCAAAGGCAACAAGGTGCGCCTGTGCCCGATCTGGCCGCGTGTCGCACGGCTACTGAAGGAATTGACCGAGAACCAGTACGACGGTACAGACGATACAGCAGGTCGACACGTGTTTCTCAACGCGCGTGGCATCGCGATGACTCGGTTTGGCGTTCGATACCTTCTACGGCAGCACATTGCCGCCGGTGCAAACACCGCACCGACATTGGTCGGCAAACGGATTCATCCGCATTCCCTGCGCCACACCACGGCAATCCATCTGCTCAAAGCGGGGGTGGACTTCGCCACCATAAGCCAATGGCTCGGCCATGCGAGTCTGAACACCACCATGCGTTATGCACGCGCTGACATCGACCTCAAGCGTCAAGCACTTGCACAGGTCTTCCCCGAAGTGCTGGCACCGCCCAAGGGCGGCGCCTTCATCTTCAGAGACGACAACGTCACCGCCTGGCTTCGCCGCCTCTGATCGTTATGTGGAGTCGTCGGGTGAACAAACGGGGTACATGCCTGGCAAACCGAGATCGTCGCCGTGGCACTCCACATAACTGCACACTCCACATAAGTCCAGTTATGTTGAGCTCAACATAAATTGACGAGGTCGGGTATTTGTCGTACTCCAATCGCCATGCCGACTTGCTGTTCGAGCTGATCAGCCGGCGCTATCAGAACAAGAGCACAGTGGTGACCACCAACAAGTCATTTGGCCAGTGGCACGAGGTGTTTCCCAACGCATCGTGCGTGGTCTCGCTGATTGACCGCTTGGTGCACCGCTGCGAAGTGGTGGCCATCGAGGGGGAATCGTACCGGCTCAAGGAGGCCAAAGAGCGCACCGCACAAAAGGCCGCAGCACGATCCACCACGGCTCGCAAGGTCAGCAAGAAATGAAGCGCCGCGCCTCGGTGCTGCCCACCTACTGGACGCCCGAGCAGGCGTTGGCCGTGTTCGAGATCCTCGACGCGTTGCGCGATCAGCTCTGGGATTTGTACGGGCCGCAAATCCAGCAGGCCATGCGCGACGATCAATGCGCCACCACCCCCAAGCCCCGTGGCGCTATCGACCAGCGCGACCTGCCGTTCTGACCACAACACCTTGACCGGCCTGCACGCCGGTTACCACGGGCACATCGTCCACCTCGGACAAGCACATCCAGCCAACAACAAAACCGCTCTCCGAAAGCCATATAAGCGCGGTTTCCAAAGGCCACTAACATCAGGCGCGGCACGCGCTGGTAGTAGGCGCTGAAACCGCGCCGGCACGCATGCTGGGCCAGTGCGCAAGCCAGCCACGACTTGCCCGAGCCGGTGGGGCCGGTGATCAGGACCGCGTGTCCCGATTTCACCCACTCTCCCAGAACCAGACTCATCACCTCGCTACGCTGGATGCCCCGCCCCGGGCGACTGTCCAGGTCTTCAATGGCCGCCTGCGGATATTTCAGCCGTGCCACCTTCAACAGCCGCGCGCAGCGCCGGTCCTGGCGTCCATGGACCTCACGGTCCACCAGCAGCGCCAAGCGTTCCTCAAAGCTCATGGCACCGATGCCGCTTTGGCCCAGTTGCTGCTCCAGCGCCTGGGCCAGCCCTTCGAGTTTGAGGCTGCGCAGTTGATTCAATGTTGTGTTCATCATCATGATCTGTAACTCCGGTGGTGTGTCTTGGGTTGTGTGTTGCTGGTTTCATTGGTAGTAGGTCGCGCCGCGCACATGCGCGTGCGCCGGGCTGGTCCACTCGGGCGTGGCGCTTGCCTGGAGTTGATCGCGCCGATTCACCAGCAGGTCGCGGATATGCGTGAACCTGCAGGTCCCCAGCGTCAGCGCCATGGCGCAGGCCGCCTCCAGCCGCGCGTCGCCGTAACGCTTGGCGAGCTGCAGCAGGCCCAAACAGGCCCGGTAGGCGTGCTCGGGGTGGCTCTGGCGCTCCAGCTTCCTGCGTACCGTGGCCGCGCAGGCCACCCCAATGCGCGCGCCCCAGGCGATGAGCCGCTCGGGCGTCCACTGGGCGTGCGCCTGATGGGCCGCGGGCAGGTGTTCCACCACGGTGGTGAAGCGGCCCCGGTGGGCACTGCGCATATGGCTGGCCACGCGCTGGCCGCGGTGCAGCACCTCCACCGCGCTGGCGGTGATGCGCATCTCCAGGGCCAGTCCGATCAGCGCGTTGGGCACGCTGTAGCGGTGGCCATCGAGTTCGACGTGGCTATCGATATGCACCCGCACGGTCTTGAAGCTGGCCCACTCCCAGGGCTGCGCGGGCAAGGCCATCAGGGCCGGGGCATCGATTTGCGCGAACACACTGGCGCGGCTTCCCGGCAGTTTTTGAAATGCGCGCTGGTTGAGCCACTGCAGCAAAGGCGCAATGGCGTCGTTGACTTCGTGCACGTCGGCAAACCGGTATTTGCGCAGCCGCGCCAGGATCCAGCGTTCCACCAGTTGCACACTCAGTTCGACCTTGGCCTTGTCCTGCGGGTGGTACGCGCGCGCGGGCAACACCGAGCAGCCGTAGTGGCGGGCAAAGTCCACCACGGTGTCGGTGAGCAGTGGCTCGTAACGGTTGGCCTGGGTGACCAGTGCGCGCGGGTTGTCGGGCACGATCAGCTGGGGTACCCCACCATAAAACGCCAACGCGCACGCGGTGGCATGCAGCCAGTCGGCGGCGGTTTGCGCCGTCGTGGCCAGGCAGTAGCAGTAGCCCGAGGCACCCATGGCCGCCACGAAGATGTTGGCCCGACCCCCGTCGTTCAAAGCGATGGTGGGGCCGGCATAGT
>CAIPNE010000576.1 GCA_903866355.1 uncultured Gammaproteobacteria bacterium | reverse complement strand
TCGGCTCGTTGCCCCGGGGCAACGAGCCGAGTGGGATTGCAACCTCGTAAGCCCGGCGTGCTGCCACGCTAGCTCGCAAGATTGCGCAGGTGTTGGGATATCAGTTCGAAATCGGTAGGGCAGCGCACCACCGTCATCCATGTTCAGCACTTGATCGTCGTCACCACGTTGTTTTCGAACGCTGCGCGATATCCACACCCACCCCGCGCAACGTCAAGTCTTCGCCAGTTGCTCCGCCGACTCCGCTTTGGTCACGCCCGCAACGGCGAAATTCTCCGCCGGCATTTCGCGAATCAGCACGCGTACCGAGTCTGGTTTTACGCCGAGCGTCGCCACCACGCCATCGGTGATGGCGGCTACCATCGCGCGCTTCTGGGTGACGGTACGTCCTTCCAGCATGTTCACTTCGATAATTGGCATGGGAGTCTCCTCTACGCGAATTTGATTGAGAAAAATGGGTTAGGCCGGTCCCCCGGGCGGGGGCGCATGCCGTCATGCGTTGGCAGCTTTATATTGCCCGAAGCCTTGATGCTTAGGGTTTCCAGTCCGCATGCGTCGCGATAGCGCCGGTTGCATCCCAACCGTGCCAGACATCCAACTCCATCCACATGCTCACGCGCCGATGCGTGCGCTCCGGGTATGCGCTGCCAGTGTAGCGGCGCGCTAGCCGATCGATGTCTACCAAGCCAACGTCATCATGGATGTCGACGATGCGGCCAATCAGCGAGACATGTTTGTACCAAGACTGCTCATCGAGCACCGTCAGCGCCACGGCCGGCCGCTCCTGCAGGTATTTCACGCGCACGCGGCTCGCGTCCATGTTCAGCAACACGCGGCCATTCTCCCAGTCATACCAAGTGGCGACGCTATGCGGGCTGCCGTCCGGGCGCGTGCTCGCCATGACGGCAGCGTTGGGATGGCGCAGCAGCGCGTCGACCGTTGGCGGCACAGGGGGTTTAGGCATGGCAGATTCCTCTAAGGATAAGAAGGTGACCGACAGTGTAGCCGCGAACGCGGGCGCGGCGACTACTCAACGGCGAGGCTACTCGTCCGATCCCACGAGACCCGCGCAACGCAGCAAGTGAACGCCAATCGGCGCACCGGCGCGGCGAGTGGCGCGAGATCGACGCTGGCGATTGGCTGGTGATGAAGGATGACGGCGCGCGACGAGTTGCCGAGCGCCGGCACCACATCATCGTCTGGCTGGACACCCACAACCCCGTGTTACCACCACGCCGATTCCTCATGCTAGCGGGGCGTACGCACAACGCCCGGACCGCACTTCAAGCTGCCAGCTTGACGACGGTTACGGCGCATAACCTGACCCCATTGACGATGAAGACCCGCCTGAATCCCGCAGGGGAAAACTGCACCAGATGGAGAGTCTACCGCCGCACGACTTAGTGGTGTCGGGCCTGCCGATAAAGATTAAGGGCTCCGCGAGTACTTGGCCACGCGCCGTCGCGATGTTCGACTGAAGTCGCTCGCACGCCGCGCGGCGCGTTGGGCTTATGCCAGCAGCGCGGCGCGTGGTGCGGCACTGAGCGGGGTGAAATCTTGGGCGGCGAAATGGCTAGGCCGCGTAGGCTTGCGGATGGCGTTGCTCACCGGGTTGTAACTGAGGTAAATGAGATGGCGCTGATAGGGCGACTGGTTAGGCCCTGACGCATGCGCCAAGCAGCAATCAAACAAGGTCACCGCACCCGGTGCGCCTTTGGGCGCGAGCAGTCCACCCGCTTGCGCCAAGCGCGTCACCGTCGCGTTAGACAGCGAGGGAATGGGCGTGGTGCCGGGCACCGGAGTCACTTCGTAAGGCAGCAATCCTGCGCGGTGTGAGCCCGGGATAAACACAATCGGCCCGTTAAACTCCGTCACTTCATCTAAATACAGGCTTAGGCTCACTGCGCGCGGCGCGGGCATTCCATCATGGTGATGCCAAGGGCCAAAATCCTGATGCCAGGGCAAATCCAGCTTGCCAAATGGCTGCTTGAGAATAATTTTGTACTGATGGCAATACAGCTGCGGGCCGATGAGTTGCTCTGCAATGGCCAGCAGGCGCTCGTCGCGCAGCAGTCGCGCATACAACGGGCTGACGCGGTCCATGGCTGTCGTGCCTAAAAACTCGCCACTCGCCGCGCGCAGGTGTGCCGCCAAATCCAGCGTAAAAATACGCGCCTGCTCGGCCTTCAAGGCGGCAATTTCTGAGGGCTCAAACAGCGCGGGTAAAAATACGATGCCCTCGCGCTGGTACTGTTCGACCTGCATTTGCGATAAGCGCATGACTCACCTCCACAACGCGCCGAGTTTAGACACCCACAGGGACCGCCAGCACTGCCGCCACTTAGCGGGGCGGCAAAATGCCCCGCTCGATAAAATTATTCAGCCAATAACGGAAGGTTTCTCGGGTATCACACACCTCGGTAAAGCCCGCCTGCCGCAGCCGGATAGTGCTCACGAACGCCGGTGGCGGCGCCTCGCTGGCGCCATAAGCAAAACAAAAATCAGCGTAGTGATGCGATTCGCCCAACAGCTCGGGCAAGCCCACCTGCCGCAGCGCGTGTTTGGCCACCAGCGCGTCCCACTGTGCGGCGTGTGCCGGCAACCAGTGTTTGAGTTCGCGGGGCTGATCTGGACCTACGGCCACCCCGAGGGTGTCTGCCAACTCCGGCCACAGATCACGCCATTCAAAAACATCGCCGTTGGTCACGTTGAAATGCAGGCCTGCGGCGCGCGGAGAAAGCCCCGCCCACACAAAAACCTTGGCCAGCAGACGGGCATCTACCGCTTCCCACACCCAAGACACACCGCCGGGGTAGCCCATCGGCTCACCCTGCGCGCGGCATAAAGCGCCGTACGCGCCGATCACCGGCGCGAGGTTCATCGCCACACCATAAGCATGGCCGATGATGAGCTGGGGACGCAGGATGGTCCACGCAAAGCCGTGGGTGCCCGCCAACGCTTTTAGATAGTCTTCTTGTAGCCAGTAAAAATTAGCGTGCGGGTCTCGTGGACTGCTTTCGCGCGCCGGGATAGGAATGGCATGCAGATGAATGCCGTAGGCCTTCGTGCCTTGCAGCAGGCTCACATGGCGCACCGGGTTGCCCGCCGCGAGCAGCGGTTCTAGACAGTGCTTCAGCATCGCGAGATTGGTTTGCATTTGGTGTGTATCGCGCCACCCCGCAATGAGCCCGGGTTGTTCGTACAGCGCGGTGTAAACCACTTGCGTCACGCCCTGCAGCGCCTCTAACGCAGCGTGGCTGGCGGTGGCGTCCTGCAGGTCGACGGCGAGATGCGTAAAAGACTGCGTGCTGTCGATTTCGGGCCGGCGGCGTGACAGCGCCACCACCTCATAGCCCTCCCGCAGGAACGCCTCTACCGCCGCCGCGCCCACTACGCCGCTCGCCCCCGCTATCAGTATTTTGTCCGCCATCGTCAGCTCCCGTTAACCTGTTACTTGCCGCGTTAATTTAACGGCAAGTCATCGCCCGCACCACCCCGCGCCGTGGTGACTTGCGTCGCGGGCAATTTAAACGCCGCTTCGGCGCGTGCGATATCGGCCCGGCGGCGGGCGATATCCGCCCCGATCGGCGGCCCGGTAAAGCGGCGATTCTCCAAGCCCAGCCAGACCACCGCGGTCAGGAGTAAAAAACCCAGCACGATGTGCAGTGCGAGGCCGTTGGGCGGTTGCACGCCCAAGTAAACAATGAGCGCCATGGCAGCCACCGACAGCACGGCAAACACGGAGTACATCCCCCGCCCCAAATTCCAGGGCCCCATGACGGGCCACTTAGCGCCGCCATAGGCAAACAAGCCCAAAGTGATGGGAATCACGAACGAAAAAAACAAGAAGATAACGGTGCAAGAAACCACCACGGTGTAGACCGGGGTGCCACCCGCCTCTAGATATTTGGCTCCCCACACAAACAACACCGACAGCACAGCCCCTACCCAAATCGCCGCGGCGGGTGTGCGGTAACGTATCGACACCTTCGCCAACCGCGGCGAGAACGGCAAACCGCCGTCACGGGAAAAGGCGAAAATCATGCGCGAAGCAGAAGTCACCGTTGCGAGGCCGCACAGTATTTGCGACAGGAAAATAGCGCCGTAAAGGGTGATTTTTAGTGCGCCGGGAACGCGCTGATCAAAAGCCCAAAAAAATACATTCCAACCCTGTGCCGCTGCGGCGTCCAAGTCGGGGAGCATGAGCAGCAAGGCGCCGAGCAGCAGATAACCGAACACGGCCG
>CAIPNE010000575.1 GCA_903866355.1 uncultured Gammaproteobacteria bacterium | reverse complement strand
TGGCGAGGAAGTGCTGGCGCGGCGCCCAACGATGACTGCTTTTACGAAACCTTAACGTGGGCGGCGGGCCTGCTCGCCTCAACCCGGCGCATTCAGGTCTTTGCGACGGTGCATGCACCGTTTCTCAACCCGGTGTTTGCGGCCAAACAATGCGCGACCTGCGACCAAATCGGTGCCGGCCGTTTCTGCCTGAATGTCGTGGCCGGCTATAACCAATTGGAATTCGATCAGCATGGTGTGGCGTATCTCGATCACGAATCACGCTACGCCTATCTGGAGGAATGGCTCGCCCTGGTTAGGCGAATGTGGACGGCGCGGGCACCGTTTGATTTCAAGGGCCGGTTTTTCGACCTTAAAGGGGTGGTGAGCCTGCCCAAGCCTTACGGGGACACCCAACCCATCGTGGTCAGCGCCGGCTCCTCGCCAAGTGGACGTGCCTTCGCTTTGCGCGCGGCAGATGCTTTATTCATGCTGATTCCCAACCTCGATACGCTGGCGGGCGAACTGGTGCTGGCGCGCGCAGCGATGGCTGACCGACCGGTCCAAATCTTCGCCAGCGGGCATGTTATCTGTCGTCGCACGCGGGCCGAAACGCAGGAATATTATCGGTATCTGATTGACGAACACGGCGACTGGCAGGCGGGCCACAACATGCGGGCCGCCTACGCCGAGATTAAATCGGTTCCTGATGCGGTGCTCGCGAGTCCTCAGTTTCTGGATCGGCTGATGACTGGCAGCGGCACTTTTCAAGTCATCGGTGATCCGGATGAGGTCGTCGCGACGTTCGCGCGGATTAGCGCGGCCGGGGTCGATGGCATGGCCATCGCACTGCCCAGCTATCTCACCGATTTACAGATTTTCCGCGAAGAAGTGCTGCCGCGCATGGTCGCCGCTGGGCTGCGGGTAGACGCCGAAAAAGGCTAGTCAGCGATACGCGGTGAGAACATCTCGCCTAGGTCGGTGAGGCGGGCAGAACACCGTCGTAATCTGGGTGACATACGGCACGCCTTACCTAGGCGTGCGCACCAGTTTCCCCATCTCCCATGCGCGCCTCATGGCAAGAGCCGTTCAGCTTTTTCGGATGACCAGCTCGAGGCGGTTGCGGCCGTCTAACGCCACATAAGTGATGTTTTCGGAATAGCCGCGCACCAGCGCTACCGCCAGGCCATCGTCATCTGGCCCCTCGGCCAGAGGGTCGCCACTGGCCGCGTCGGCCTCCAGCGCTAACACCAGTTCGCCAGTTTTTTCCGAAACCGAAACTTCGAGATCGATGGCCCACTGGCGTAGCCGTGGTCGCTGTATCTGCAGTAACTCTTCTACCACGAGCAGAAGATTATGGCGTGCGCTGCGCGCCAGCTGTTGCCTGTCGCAGAAGAGTTCAAGGTCGGCATTCAGCGCATAGAGATCAAAATCCGCAGATTCCAAGCGCCGATTAAAACGACGAATACGGTAAACAAACGCACGCGTTTTCGTCTTCTGGGGATGCTCAAAAATCTGCTCTGGCGTGCCTTCTTCGTAAATAGTGCCCTCGTCCATGTAAAACACCCGGTTTGACACGTCGCGGGCAAAATCCATTTCGTGGGTCACGATGACCATCGTCATGCCATCCTTCGCCAGCCGTCTAATCACGGCCAGCACCTCGCTGACCATAGTAGGGTCGAGGGCTGAGGTAGGTTCATCGAATAAGATAATCTCCGGCTCCATCGCAAGGCAGCGCGCGATCGCCACGCGCTGCTTTTGGCCGCCGGAGAGTTCGTCGGGAAAGTGCCGAGCTTTTTCGCCCAAACCCACTATTCGCAGTAGCTCGTGCGCTTTTTCTTCGGCGGTCTTCTTGGGCACTTTGCGCAGTTTAATGGGCGCTAAAGTCAGATTG
>CAIPNE010000574.1 GCA_903866355.1 uncultured Gammaproteobacteria bacterium | reverse complement strand
CCAGGTGCACTAAGCGCCTGCCCAGATCCATCCTCCACCCGCACCACGTGTCGCCGTGCAAGCCGTAGAACACATGTCAAGTGGCTGTGTCCTGGGCGTGGACAGGTGGGCGGCACCAAGTACCAGCGGAACACCCCTCCGCCAGGCCAAGTCGTTCCCCCGCCGACGGTGCGTCGGCTGGCCTAATAACTGGAGCCCCTACCCGAATGAACAAAGGACACGAAGGCGCTCTACGACAAACCTGGACTGCGCATCCGAGCCCTTCGCATCACGGCCGACACTCACGTATGTGTGCGTGGAATGAATCGCACCCGCATGCGCACACACGGCTGCTTGTGCTCCCCTTGCACACCTTGCTGCACTGCGGCGGGAGATCGCAAAGAAGGACGCAGAGAGTTGTCAGATCGGCACGGTCCGGCATGGCAAGCAGTGACCACGTCTGTTCAGAATGGCTAGTTCTTTTGTTGGTGCCTGATGACTTGGGGTACTAGTACCGAACAGGCGAGAATGATGGCCGGTGTAGCTTGTGTTCTCCGCTAAACAGCCTTGGAGCGTCACCAACGATGCCCGTGTATGCGCCATAAATGAAATCACGGTCACTCAGTGCAAGGAAACGCCACTCAGGCTGGCGGAGACAAAGGCCACCGCCGCTTACCCAGCCCGCCGCCCCCCCGGGCCCCGTTTCCTCAGTTCCCGGCCGAATCATGATCGAGAACTTCCGAGTTAAGCTTGCTGAAACGGCCCAGAGCAAAAGGCGCAATTTGCTTTCAGCGGGATCTCGAGACTCAGCCCCTCCGAGTCGGAGCCACCAAGCTGCCTGTGCATGCCGGCAGCCGGCACCTCAGCCTGAGTCAGGCTGGCGCACTGCCAGTGGCACGTGCGCTGGCCACATTGGCTGAGGGACCTTCTTGCGCCGACTTGCGGGGTTAGCCAGCTTGCACACAGATGAGTGGCAGGAACTCGAATGGGCGATATGGGATGTGCAGCAACCGGAAGCGTCAATCTACCATTCGACGAGGGCATACGATGCTCGGAACCACCGCGCTCAGGTAGAGAAGATGGAGCTTGAGCTTCGGCAACTCAGGTCTGACCTCCAGCAGGCGCGGGAGGCCGCGGATGCTGCGATCGCCGCCGCCGCCGCAGCTACGCACGACGCAGCCAACCCAGATAAGGAGGAGAGACTGGAACTTGAGAATCGGCAACTCAAGACCGACCTCCAGCAGGCGCGGGAGGTCGCGGCTGCTGCGATCGCCGCTGCAGCTGCACACGCCGCTGTCAACCCAGCCGCCGCCGCCGGTACCGCCGGCGCTGGAGCTGACAACGCCGCCGACAGCGCAGCCGACTCCGCCGTCGTCAACCCAGCCGCCGCCGCCGCACAGGCCGCCGTCGCTGGGGCGGACGCCACCGCAGCTGCCAACGCAGCTGCAAGCGCAGCCAACGTCACGCCAGCCACCGCCGCCGCCAAGGCCGCCGCCGCCGGCACCATCGCCGCCGGGGCGGCCGCTGCGAATGGCACGCTCATGGGCGACGCCGCCACCCAGATGTGCACTGGCGTGTTCATCCCCGGTGGACATGGGCAGTTGACCGTGAATGAGGTACACCTGCTACACGGGCGCGATACAGCCGTGCAGGCCGCACAAAACTGGCATTGGCAGTG
>CAIPNE010000573.1 GCA_903866355.1 uncultured Gammaproteobacteria bacterium | reverse complement strand
CGGGCAGTATCTACTCCAGTCGTGCCGCGCTCGCGCAAGTCGCTAGAACCGAATCTCCGATGAACACGGTCCCGGAATCAAGAGAAGATGACAGCCCAAAAGATTTGGAGAATCGCCAAGGGCAAAACCGCAGAGAGCGGGACGCCGATGAGGGCGTTGCCGCTGTTGATGGCTGCGTCGCGACCGGTGACCGGTGCAGCTGCACTGGCTTTTGGCGGCCGGGTGGGGTCGGCTCCGGAGCAGTCGCCGACGTACGACTTGAATATCGGGTGCGCAATGGATGTGTAGAGTGCAGTGGACCCTTTGTAGCCATCGTTGCAGCATGCGGGCGTGAAGCTGTTGTGTGCCTTCTCGGAATAGACCCTCGCAAAGCAGTAGGGGCTGGCGGGTACAGTATACGGGTGGGGGCATTTAACATCGTCGGCCTTGACCATCCGCATTGCTGGGTTTGAGCCGGGAATGAACGACGCATTCTGCTGGAACACGAACCGGCCCTTACTATCGATGTACCGGATCGCGGCTTCGACCGTCTGATTATACCTGTGCGCGTACGCCAGAACGTTGCAACTCTCGAACGCCCGTGGGCATCCTAAGCACGTTCATACATCAAAACCGCGGTCGACGTAGAGATTACCCCGCGATCGTGGAGTCGACGTAAAAGACGAGCGTGGCCGTTGCACCATCCGCCGCCTCCATTTTGGTGGGCGCGGCAATAATCGCCTTATATCTCATGCTGCCTTTAATCTCGGTTGTCGTGGTCCCGGTGTCGTCGTAGGTCTCGTATCTGCTTTCAAGAGTGTGTGCCAATGCCGGAATGTGGCGTACAGGAAATTGCGTTGTGTATGCACGCCTGACTATGCGGTTGCGTTGGTGGATGCGCGCGCGGGCGTGTGTGCGTGGTAGGCCGGTGTGCGGGCGCGCGGGTGGGTGGTGCTGGGTGCGTGCGTTCGGTCGGTGCGTTTGGGCTAGAGGGGATGCACCTGGCGTCGGCGATCATATGGTGGAGAGGACCGGCTACCACTGGGGTTCCGTTGGGCAGGCTTGCATTGCCGGTGATGGTCACTTCTAGGCACTCCTGCCAGACCCATTGATTGGCGGTGATACCGTTGGGCATCGTCATAGCCCATTTCCCGCTGATATCGAGCGGCAGGTCGAGCCGTGCGGCCGTCGTGCCGCGCGGCGGATCGTCTGGACCACGCGCAAACAGGTCGGGCTCCGGGGCCGAGGTCGCGGGTTGCGCTGCGGGCATCACCGAGCCCGACAACGACGACGACGAAGCGCCCGAGCCCGAAGTCGAAGAAACGCATGCCATACCGCAGCTCTGCTGGTTCGCCGATGACGCGCATGCTGCCACGCAAGCTGCACACGGCGGGTTGCTGGACATAAGGGCAGGCATGTTGGCGGCGGGGTTTGCCGAGAGACTCATTAGCTCGTTCAGGGCACACTGCGCATCGGCATGCTGGAGCAGCGTCAGCAGCGCTGTTGCTAGTGCCAACACTCTCATTTTCAATTCCGTGATCAAATCTCGTCCGCCCCCCTCCGTGCGCCTCTTCAGAATTGAAACAAAGAAACCCCGCTGCAAAGAAACCCCGACCCGCCTTCTCCGGCCACTGCTGAGCCCCACCCACCCCCTGCCAGGTGCACACCATCGAGTCGCCGCGCGCCTGCCGCGCACGG
>CAIPNE010000572.1 GCA_903866355.1 uncultured Gammaproteobacteria bacterium | reverse complement strand
GGGTGGTGGAAGCGGTCGGCCCAGGTAGCAAATTCAAGGTGGGCGATCGTGCGGTCGGCTTCAGCCACGCCGGCGGCACGCTGGCAGATTTATTTTTAGTCAACAATCGTGCCGCCTGGACCGTGCCCGATCACGTCAGCGATGAGCAAGCCGCGGCGCTGTCGGTAACCTACGGCACCTCTTATTTTGGCTTGGTCCACCGCGCCCATCTGCAAGCTGGTGAGACGCTGCTGGTATTGGGGGCGGCCGGGGGCGTTGGGCTGGCGGCTATTCAACTGGGTAAATCGATGGGCGCCACCGTCATTGCCTGTGCCGGCGACAGCACCAAGCTGCAAGTCTGCCGCAACAACGGGGCTGACCACGTGATCAATTACCGCGAGGAAGACCTCGTGGAACGCGTCAAGGCCATCACGGGCGGCGCGGGCGCAGACGTCATCTACGATCCGGTGGGTGGCGATGTCTTTGATCAAGTAAAGCGTTGTGTGGCGTGGGACGGCCGCATCGTCATCATCGGTTTTGCCGGTGGACGCATCCCCTCCATCGAATGCAATCGCATTCTGCTCAAAAACATGGCCGTTATCGGTCTGGCTTGGGGTCAGTATCTCGACCGTGGATCACGGCTGCCCGAACAGGCGCAGTTCCTGCTGTACGACATGCTGGCCCGACGTCAAATCGATCCCGTCATCTACCGCGTGCTCCCCTTCAGTGAAGTCAAAGAAGGGCTGCGCTTGATTGAAAGCCGCGAGGTGTACGGTAAGGTCGTCATCACCCGCTAACGCCGCACCCAACACCTGGCAGCAACGTCCGTTGGGCGCTGCTGCCGCGTCAGAGTCACCCGCGTCTGGCGCAGCCCGATTCCCCTAGGGTCTTAACCGGAGCGCACGCATGATCGCCAACGACTACTATTCACAAGCCAATCACGGCCCTTATCTGAGCTACGACCTCGGTAATTTCACGCTCGAGGAAGGGGGCATGCTGCGCGGCTGCCAATTGGCGTACGCCACCCACGGCCAACTGAACAGCCTTAAAAACAACGCCATCCTCATCCCGTCGTGGTTTGCGGGCACCAGCAAAATTTTTGAGCAAGCCTACATTGGTGCCGGCCGGGCGTTAGACCCCACCAAGTACTTCATCATCTGCTGCAATCAATTGGGTAATGGCTTATCCAGCTCACCGCACAATACCCCCGGCGCGAGCGGGCGGGGCAGGTTTCCCCACGTACGCATTGGCGACGATGTGCGCGCCCAGCACCAGTTTGTCACCCAGCATTTTGGTCTGACCGAACTCGCACTCGTGGTGGGCGGATCGATGGGAGCGCAGCAAACCTACGAGTGGGCCGTGCGCTACCCCGCGATGGTCAAACGCGCGGCCCCTATCGCTGGCACCGCGAAGAATACCGACCACGATTTTATTTTTGCGCAGACCTTGATGGACGCCATCACCAGCGATCCCGGCTATCAGCAAGGCTTCTACGCCAGTCCCGAGGAGGTGCGCGAAGGTCTGCGACGGCATTCGCGCCTGTGGGCGGTGATGGGATTTAGCACCGAGTTCTACCAGCAACAGGTTTGGCGGGGCTTGGGCTTTGCCAGTGTCGAGGATCTCCTACTCAATTTTCTGGACGCCTATTTTTTGCCCCTAGATCCCAATTCCTTGCTGCGGCAACTGTGGAAGTGGCAGCGTGGCGATGT
>CAIPNE010000571.1 GCA_903866355.1 uncultured Gammaproteobacteria bacterium | reverse complement strand
CCCGTGGCCGTCTGAAACATTCTGCCGATGACCTCGGCGTTGGCCACGACGGTTGGATAAGAAAACGGCTTTTTTGCGACGTAAGCCCGCACCTCATCTAAGGCCTCCATGCCATCTAAGGACACCCCCAATACTTGCGCATCGCGAGCCTCGTGGGCGTTATGGAAAGCGCTTAGCAGCGGGTACTGTTTGCGGCAAATGCTGCAATAAGTCGTCCACATCATGACGACCGTCCAGTGCCCAGGCTGGATTTGCTCCGCAAAGGTGGACTCCACCCCGGCCAAGGTTTTAACCGGAATGCCGGCGGCCTGGGCGGTCCCCGTGAAGCTTGCGACTAACAACAGCGCGCCGCGCGCCACGGTGGCGAGCCAGCAGCGGGTGTGGTGAGGGCGGCACGCGTTACCCGCTGTCCTCACGAGAGCCACTCACGTAGTTTGCTGGCGGCATCCTCTAGTGCCTGTTTGCCGCCATCGATGCGGCTACCCATGCGCGCAAAACCGTGAATCATGCCGGCATAACAGTGGTAGTCGACCGCTACCCCGGCTGCGCGCAGCGCCTCGGCGTAGGCGATGCCTTCATCGCGCAGTGGGTCAAATTCCGCCGTCTGAATAATCGCCGCCGGGAGCCCGGCATGGCTGGCGGCTCGCAGTGGTGAAGCCCTGGGATCGGTCCGCGCCGCACGGTCCGGGAGATACCAGTTGGTGAACATTTCTAATGCGGCGGTGGTGAGCAAATAGCCTTGACCGTTAGTGCGTAGAGATTCGGTGTCGGCGGCAAAATCTACCGCGGGGTAAATGAGCAGTTGTGCGCGCAGCCAGTGCTCGCCGGCATCGCGCAGCGCCAAACATACCAAGGTTGCCAGACTGCCCCCGGCTGAATCCCCGCCGACCGCCAGCCGCGCGGGGTTGATGCCCCATTCCTCGGCGCGCTGGCGCAGCGCGCGAGTGGCCGCCAAACAATCTTCTAGTGCTGCCGGAAACGGGTGTTCAGGGGCGAGGCGATAATCCACCGCCACCACGCTAAAACCACCGGCGAAGGCGAGATGCCGGCACAGATGGTCGTGGGTTTCGAGATCGCCCGCCGCCCAACCCCCACCGTGAAAAAATACCAGCGCGGGGAACCCGCCCGCCGGGGCGTCTAGCGTTGCCTGGTACAACCGGGCCGGAATGTTGCCGGCCAGGGTTAAATTTTCAACCCGCGCCAGTGGCCCCGGGTTGTACACAAAATTAGCGGTGCCCGCAGCGTAGGCGAGGCGCACGGCGAGGGCCGTGCCGGCGTTAAAAGGCGCGCCGGCTTGGGCAGCGGCGGCGGTAATGGCGGCGCATTGAGGATGCAGCGGCATGGCGATCTCCGAATTCTTGAGTTGAAGCGCGCTCGATAGACGCGCGCGCGTTGAAAGTCATTGCGCGAGCATCAGCGCGTGGAGACGGCCTCGGGCAAGCGGTCCATGGTGCGCAATTCTGGGAACCAGCGCCGAAAGCCAACGACCACTAAGAGCGTCGCTACCCCGCCCAGCAAGACCGCAGGCACCAGCCCAAAATAGCGTGCGGTCACCCCAGACTCAAACTCTCCCAGCTCGTTGGACGAGCCAATAAAGATGGCGTTCACTGCGCTGACCCGACCGCGAATGGCATCCGGCGTTTGTAATTGCACCAGCAGGTGTCGCACATAGATGCTGACCATATCGCCAGCGCCCAGACAGAACAGGGCGCAGAGTGAGAGCCACATATCGCGCGAGGCGCCAAAGACCAAAGTGGCGCACCCATAAACGGCAACGCCGCTAAATAGCCAACGGCCCACGTGGCGCTTCAGCGGGTATACCGCCAACCCTGCGGCGAGCGTCAGCGCGCCTAAGCCTGGCGCTGCGCGCAGCAAGCCCAAGCCTACCGGACCAACCCGCAACACATCGGCCGCGAAAATGGGCAATAGTGCGGTGGCACCGCCAAACAGCACCGCGAACAGATCCAGCGAAATCGCGCCCAACACCACGCGCTGGCGCAACACAAAACGCAGGCCTTCTAGGGTGTCGTTGAGCTGCCAAGCCGCGCGGGGACTTCTCGCCAGTGGCTTGATGGCCAGCACTAACACCATGGCGAGTAATAGCAGCCCCGCCGTCGCGGCATAAACCACCGCTGGCCCCAGCAGGTAGAGCGCGCCACCCACGCCGGGCCCACCGATGGCCGCGGTTTGGAACAGCGTGCCGTTGATGGCCACCGCGTTGGGGAAAACGGCTGGCGGCACCAGTTTGGGCGTGATCGCTTGCCCAGCAGGCATCCAAAACGCACGCCCCGCGCCAAAAAACGCCATCGCCACATACATCGCCCAGACGCGTGGCTGGTTAGACCACGCCAGCCAGAACAACACACCTGCGCTTAACACCTCACAAGCGTAGGCGCCGGCCAGCACCAGCCGGCGGTCGGCGACATCGGCCACTTGGCCGGCCGGCAGCACGAGGGTCACGAAGGGCAGAAATTGCGCGAGCCCCGCCAACCCCAAAGCCAGCGGATCGTGAGTGATTGCGTAGAGTTGCCAGCCGGCGGCTACACTCAACATTTGCCAAGCGAGGGTCGCGGCGAAACGCGCCGTGGTGTACAGCGCAAAATCGCGGTAACGCAGGGCGTGGAGGGCGCGCGGTAGGCGCCAACTCACGGTTGGGCGAGAATCGCTTCGTGCAATAAGTTGAGCGCGGCTTGGGTGTAGGCCCACATATTGGGTTCGCGGTCGGCACCCGCGTTTTCGATCAGGCGGGAGCGCCGCACCGGGCCATCGACTACCAACCAGCACACGCCGGCGGGAATCCCGTAGCGTGAGCCGGTGGGGCCGGTCGTGCCAATTTCGGCGACCGACCACGTGGCGCCCAGTTTGGTGCGAATGGCCACCGCGCAACGGGTGACGTAGTCCTCGCTCAGCGGGACCACGTGGCGGACGTCCTCGTCGGGAATTTCCAGCAAGATGCGGCGGGCTTCGCGGGTATAGATCACCCCACCGCCGAGGTAATAAGCGGATGCCCCGGGGATCGCTAGGAGGGCGGCAGAAATCAGCCCGCCAGCGGAGGATTCCGATACCGCCACGGTTTGGGCGCGAGTTTTAAGTTCGGTCGCGACTTCAGCGGCAAGCGTGGATAGCATATTCATATTCAGCAAGGCTCCTCGGCGGGTCGGTGTTAAGTCACAGGAGAGTAAGTTGGAAAGCAGTAATCCTCAAATGCGCGCGTGGTGCGTACAGACCTTGGGCGACTATCACGCCCTCACGTTGGAGACCCGGCCCATGCCGCGCGCGTTGCCGGGGGAAGCGCTGGTGGCGATTCGCGCTTTTGCGCCGGGCTTCCCAGATATGTTGATGATTCAGGGTCTCTACCAACTCAAACCCACGCTGCCCTTTACGCCGTGTTCTGAGTTTTGCGGGGTGGTGAGCGCAGTGGGCGAAGGGGTGGTGCAGTTTAAGCCTGGGGACCCAGTGATGGGTATGGCGCGCTTCGGCGCGGCGGCGCAATTCATCACCTGTCGCGCCAGCGAACTGCTGCCCCTGCCGGCTGCTTTCGATTTTGCGCACGGCGCCGCCTATCTCGTGGCTTATAAAACCGCCTACGTGGCTTTGGTGGTACGCGGTGCGCTACAGGCGGGGGAAACCCTGTTGGTGCATGGCGCGGCCGGGGGAGTGGGCTTGGCGGCAGTGGATCTGGGTCTGCACCTCGGGGCGAGGGTCATTGCGACCGCCAGCGGGGCAGAAAAAATGGCCGTGGTGCGCGCCAAAGGGGCCCACCACGTGCTGGACGCCCGGGGGGCGGGCTTTCGCGAAGCGGTGAAAGGGCTCACCGGTGGGCGTGGCGCGGACGTCATCTACGACCCAGTAGGCGGGGATGTCTTTGATGAATCCCTCCGCTGCATCGCACCCTTGGGACGGGTGCTGGTGATCGGTTTCGCCAGTGGGCGCATTCCTACGGCGTCGATGAATTACGCGCTGATCAAACAAATTTCGCTCATTGGCGTGCGCGCGGGCGAATATGGTCGGGTGTATCCAGCCGGTGGCGCTGCGGTTAACGCTGCGTTGTTGGCCGCCGCACAGCAGGGCAAACTGACGCCGCACGTTCACGCCCGGTTTGGTTTTACGCAACTTCCACAGGCGTTCGATGAAATCGCCGGCCGGCGCGTGATCGGCCGGGTGGTGGTTGAGACCGACAGTTAAAAGGAATTGTGCATGCGCCTAGGCATTCTGCTCCGAAACATGGGGCCCCAATCGCTTCCCGCCACCTTGCGCGCCTGCGCGATGGAGGCGGAGGCGGCCGGGCTGGACGACTTATGGGTGGTCGACCACCTCGCCATTGCGCCAGACGAGGCCGAAGGCTCGGGTGGGCGCTACTTAGAGGCGCTCGCCACCCTGGCTTATCTCGCCGGCATTACCACGCGTATTGGCTTGGGGGTCAGCGTGCTCATTGCGCCTTATCGCCCACCGCTGGTGACCGCCAAATGGGTGGCGAGCGTGCAAGAGTTAGCCCACGGGCGTTTGCAATTGGGCGTTGGGGTGGGCTGGATGGCTGCGGAATTTCGCGCCCTGGGCGTGGACCGCCGGCGCCGCGGTGCTTTGACCGACGAACTGTTGGCGTTACTGCACGAGTGTTTTGCGCAGGATGTTGTGGTCCAGCACGGCCAGCCATTTGTCTTTGCGCCGCGACCCGCCCGTCCGCCGCTGCTGTTAGGCGGCACGGCGGAGCACGCATTCGCGCGCATCGTGCGTTATGGCGATGGTTGGATGCCGATGACCGGCGATCCCGCAGCGCTGCGCGAGCCGGTGCAACACCTGACCCAGCTGATGCTGGCGGCCGGTCGGCCAGCCCCGGTAGTGATCCCGCTCACCACCCTGCCGTTAGATGACCCGCCGCGTGCCCGCGACCTACTGGCCGAGTTGACGGCGCTCGGCGCAACCGGCGTGATGCATACCGGTCGCTATGCCGATGCGGACGAATTTGCCGCGATGAGCGGACAACTACAGGCCTTACGGTAGGTTTAGAGCGGTGGGTTTCGTGCGAGCCTCTAGCTAGCAGCCAGCTCAGCGGGTCCGCGCCGCGCCTGCCGCTTGAACCACTGGCGGGAAGGCTCTTCGATCCAACGCTAGGTCGCCCACGACACGGGTATCAGCACGACGCTGTAGAGCGCAAACAGCGCCAGCGCTACTGCGGTGGGCAGCTGGTGCAGCGTGTGCGCATGGCCGGTGTAGGCGTCGGCCGCGCTACCCGCGAGGCTATAAAGAATCTCGTGGTCCAGATAAATGGAGTAGGAGATAAGGCCTAGGAATTGCAGAACGCGGCCAGCGAGCAAGCCATCAACGAGTGTTTCTTCCGCGGCGATAACACCGATGGACAGACCAAATCCCACGGCGACCACGGCATGCAGCCACCCGCCGTCGAAGCGCTGCGGCAAGGCCAGCAACACGATGGGCGCGACGAAGACGGCGGTGGCAAGCGCGCGGCTCCGCAACAGCGGCCAGCTCCCGTTGCGCACCAACCGATGGGTAAGGCAGCCCAGCGTAAATTCGGCGAGACACACGAGCAAACGGCGCAACGGCCAGTCGTGTGAATTGTCGTCAACGAAAAAATAGGCCACCACGAGGGCGATCGCCAGCCACAGCGCGCGCAGTACGGCGCCGGGGAGACGCATCATCAACGGCACCATCAGTGGGAAAAGTAGGTAGACGTACCACTCGGTGCTAATCGACCAAGCTGGCGCGTTCCACACTAATGGTACAAAGGTGAAGCCCTGCACCAGCACCAGCGAGGCGGCAAATGAGCCTGGCGGGTTGGCCACTCGAATCCATCCCGCCAGCAGTAGCCCGGCCATCACCATCAGCGTAAAAAAATGCAGCGGATAGATACGACCGAAGCGCGTGACGATGAAACGCCAGTACGCGCGGCCGCGCAGCGCCCCGGCGAAATCATGGCCATACGCTTGCATCATCACGAAGCCGCTCAGCACGAAGAAGAAATGCACCCATAGCCAGCCCGAGGCGACTAGCATGCTGATGCGTTCACCACTTGCGAAGATGGGGTGCCAGCTGCCGCGGGCATGGAACAGCACCACCATCAGCGCGGCAATCCCCCGCACGGCAGTTAACGCGTCGAGCCGACCATGAGGCGAGGCAGGAATAGGCATATTGTTAGCGGTCATAGGTGTCCCCGTAGTGGCGCGGCGTTACTAGGCGATGGAGCGACCTGTGCGGAGAGCTTGAAGCCGAGTGATTTAATCACGCCGAGCAAGGTGGTCAATTTGGGATCGCCATCTAGACTCAGTGTCTTGTAAAGCGCCTCGCGCGTAATACCCGCCCCGCGAGCAACTCCGGTCATTCCACGCGCTCGCGCGATCACCCCAAGCGCGTTGGCGATATAACCGGCATCGCCAGTCTCCAGCGCATCGCTCAGAAGTTCCGCCTGGGATTCGGGCGAGTTCAGGTGTTGGGCGGGGTCAAATTCAGTTGTCTTGGTTGTCAGGATCAATCCTCTAGGCCAGCGGCCAAAGCCTTAGCCTGGTTGATGTCTTGCCTTTGTGGTCGTTTGCCCCCGCCACGTAGCAGCACGATGACAACCCGGCCGCGTTGCACGAAGTACACGCGATACCCCAGACCGTAATCGATCCGAAGTGCCGATAGGCCCTCGCGACCCGCTTCACCTCGCCAAGCAAGCCAGACTGAAGGCGAACGAGGCGCTGTGCGATCCGCTCAGCTGCGCGAGGATCCGCAAGGTCGCTAAGCCACTTGGCAAAAGTCTCAGTTTGGCGGACTTCTAGTATCTGTAATGTGTAGATTACAACCGCCTTGGTGTCAACGACAGGTTACAGCGATGGGGCAGACTATCCGCCGCTGGCCATTAACCTTCTCATCGGTGCTCGCAGGTTTCGCCCTTTCAGGGCTCGACTTATTGCCGGGGTCTTTCCCAGGGCGTTGCCCTGGGCTATCACATGACGCCCCTTTGGGGCTTGTAAATGATGGTTTGTCGCCGCAACGAGACGCACGGCCATCGCCGCAACGGGACGACCTGCGGGCAATGCACTGGGACCCGTCGGCCCAATGAATTTCCGCCCTGAACGGGCGGAACCATGCGGGGCGGAAACCAATTTACCGGTGCTCGCAGGTTTCACCCTTCCAGGGCTAGACGTATTTCCGGGGTCTTTCCTAGGGCGTTGCCCTGAGCTTTCACATGATGCCCCTTTGCGACAGGGGCGACTGGGGCGACGGGGCATACACGAGCCGGGTTTCCGGATTTTCCAAAGTGGGTGAGGAGAAGAATCTAGTTGCCCACCGGCCTGTTGGACGACTGCTGTAGCAGCCACCACGTCGTGGTCCGTCACTTGGTTGGGCATTGGGTAGGCCGATCTAGGGCGTGCCGGTCGGCGCAAACCCTAGCCCGTCGCCGTCGGACCCCGCGCCGGGGCGGCTGCAGATTTTCCTTACCCCGCAGGAGTGAGCATGGGTGCGGTAATGCCGTGGGCAGCCTGGCCGTGAGGATTGATGGGGACGCGGCCGGGATTGACCAAGGTGTTGAGGAGAACCTTGGCGATTTGATCGACGAGCGTCACTTCAATGATTTGATCGGTGGTGGCAAACCCCGTGGTTTCAGTGTCTAGCAATAGCCCGCGCATAGGAGTACTGACCTCACGCTGGTGGGCTTAATCAGTACTCTAACGGACCCGCCGGCCGGTTGCCGGCGGCCTCGCCACACCCACCGTCTGGATGGGCGTGGTTTGCCCCAAGCCTCGCAGACCTCAGAGCGCTTCGCTATTGACTATCCACCTTTTTGCGGTGATCGCTTGAGGTCAAAGCGGTCGAGGTTCATGACTTTGGTCCACGCAGCGACGAAGTCACGCACGAACTTCTCTTGTGCATCGTCAGCTGCATAGACTTCTGCGACAGCACGCAGTTCCGAGTTTGAACCAAAGATGAGGTCAACCGGAGTGGCCTTCCATTTGATTTTGCCCGTTACGCGGTCGCGACCCTCGTACACGCTCTCGGAGGCGGCAGACTTCGTCCACTGCGTGGACATGTCGAGCAGATTTACAAAGAAATCGCGGCTCAACGTGCCCGGCCGGTCAGTGAACTCACCGTCTTCAATTTGCCCAGTATTGGCATTTAGGACTCGCATGCCGCCGATCAAAACGGTCATTTCAGGGACGCTCAATGTCAACAGGTTGGCTCGATCGATCAGCATCTCCGCGGGTGATCTCGTGTTATCGCTACTGTAGTAGTTGCGGAACCCGTCTGCGGTTGGCTCGAGCACGGCAAACGAAACCACATCGGTCTGCTCCTGCGATGCATCCGTGCGTCCCGGCGTGAAGGGCACCGGCACGTTTTGTCCGGCCTGCTTGACGCTTTGCTCAATGGCGGCAGCGCCTCCCAGCACGATCAGGTCGGCAAGCGATACTTTCTTGCGCCCCGCTTGCGCGCCGTTAAAGTCTTTTTGGATACCCTCCAGGGTGTTCAATACCTTCGCTAACCCAGTTGGATTGTTAACCTTCCAGTCCTTTTGCGGCGCGAGGCGAATACGCGCCCCGTTCGCGCCACCACGCATGTCGGTGCCGCGGAAACTAGCGGCCGACCCCCAAGCGGTGCTGACGAGTTCGGAGGTAGTCAGCTTCGTTGCGAGAATCTTTGACTTCAGCTGCGCGATGTCCTCGGCGTCGATCAGTTCATCAGTTGCCGCAGGAATGGGATCCTGCCAAATCAATACCTCAGCCGGAACCTCGGCACCCACGTAACGAGCACGCGGGCCCAGATCGCGATGCGTCAGCTTGAACCAAGCTTTAGCGAAGGCCAGTTCAAACTCCTTTGGGTCCTGCTGGAAGCGCTTGGCAATCTGGAGATAGGCCGGGTCGAACTTCAGCGACAGGTCAGTCGTGAACATAATTGGCGTATGCCGCTTGGCCGGATCGTGCGCATCCGGCACGATTTTGGCCGTGTCTGCATTTTTGGGGATCCACTGGATTGCACCAGCAGGACTCTTCGACTGTACCCACTCAAAATTAAACAAGTTGTCCAAGTATTGACTGGTCCAGGCAATCGGGTTGGCAGACCATGCGCCTTCCAGACCGCTGGTGATGGTGTCTTCGGCATTCCCCTTGCCACACTTATTTTTCCAGCCGAGACCTTGCTCCTCTACGCCGGCCGCCGCGGGCTCCGGACCCAGGCACTTGGCTGGAGGGTGGGCACCATGGGCCTTACCGAACGTGTGCCCGCCCGCGATCAACGCAACGGTTTCTTCATCATTCATTGCCATGCGACCGAATGTTTCGCGAATGTCCCGCGCCGCTGCAAGTGGGTCCGGATTACCGTTAGGTCCTTCCGGATTCACGTAGATCAGGCCCATTTGCACCGCGCCGAGAGGTTTCGCGAGTTTGCGCTGACCGCTGTAGCGCTCATCAGCGAGGAACTTGGACTCAGGCCCCCAGTAGACGAGATCGGGCTCCCAATCATCCGCACGCCCGCCGGCGAAACCGAAGGTCTTGAAGCCCATGGACTCGAGCGCGACATTGCCGGTGAGGACCATTAAGTCCGCCCAAGAAATATTGCGACCATATTTCTGCTTGAGCGGCCAGAGCAACCGCCGCGCCTTGTCGAGGTTAGCGTTGTCCGGCCAGCTGTTGAGCGGCTCGAAGCGCTGTTGACCACCGCCAGCGCCACCACGGCCGTCAGCCACACGATAAGTGCCTGCACTGT
>CAIPNE010000570.1 GCA_903866355.1 uncultured Gammaproteobacteria bacterium | reverse complement strand
GCTAGAGTCCATTCGCAATGGTCGCCCCAATATGTGGACCCTGATTGCGCTGGGGACTGGCTCGGCGTTTCTCTATAGCGTGGTGGCGACGCTGGCGCCGCAGCTTTTCCCCTCCTCGTTTAAGTCGATGGGTCGGGTGGCCGTGTACTTTGAAGCCGCGGCGGTGATTATTTCCTTGACCCTGCTGGGGCAGATGTTGGAGTTAGGCGCTCGCGCACAGACCTCGTCGGCGATTAGGTCTTTGCTGAAATTAGCGCCGCGACGGGCACGGCGTTTGCGCGAGGATGGGGCCGAGGAAGACGTCGCGCTGTCGCAAGTTCAGGTGGGCGATGTGCTGCGGGTGCGGCCAGGTGAGCAAGTGCCCGTGGATGGCGCGGTTCGGAATGGGGCGAGTGTTGTCGATGAATCGATGTTGACGGGCGAACCCTTGCCGGTGACCAAACGCCAGGGCGATCACCTGATCGGTGGCACCATCAATGGCACTGGCGCGTTGGTGATGTGTGCCGAGCGAGTAGGCGCTGCGACGGTCTTAGCGCAGATCATCCAAATGGTGGCGCAGGCGCAGCGCTCTAAAGCGCCCATGCAACGCCTGGCGGATGTGGTGTCAGGCTATTTTGTGGTGGCGATTGTGGGCGTGGCGGTGCTGACGTTCTTGGGCTGGGGCCTGTGGGGGCCAGCGCCGAGCTGGAGCCACGCCCTGATCAACGCAGTCGCGGTGCTCATTATTGCCTGTCCCTGCGCATTGGGGCTGGCAACGCCGATGTCGATTATGGTGGCTACCGGGCGTGGGGCACGGGAAGGCGTGTTGTTCCGAGATGCCGCAGCGATCGAGAAATTTCGCGAGATCGATACCTTGATCGTTGACAAAACTGGCACGCTGACTCAAGGCAAGCCCACCTTGGAGAGCGTGCTAGTGACGGATGGTTTTACCGAAACACAGGTCCTGCAACTGGCCGCGAGCCTTGAGCAGGGGAGCGAACATCCGCTCGCGACGGCGATCGTCGCCGCGGCACGTGGCAAAGGTCAGCGACTCACGAGCCCTGAGGAATTTGAATCATTTACCGGGATGGGCGTTGGGGGCATCGTTGATGGTCGGGCTCTCACGCTGGGCAATCTCGCGCTAATGAGGAAACTTGGCATTTCAGTGTTGCCCTTACAAGCCTCGGCAGAAGCCTTACGCGACGAAGGTGCCAGTGTGATGTATCTCGCTGTGGAGTCGCAGTTGGCGGGGATTTTGGCGGTTTCCGATCAAATCAAGGCAACCACCGCCGAGGCACTTGCGGCGCTAAAAGTGGCCGGGGTGCAGGTGATCATGGCTTCCGGCGATGGCGCCACCACGGCGCTGGCGGTGGGGCGGCGCTTAGGTATTACAGACATCCGCGGTGAGGTTAAACCGGCTGACAAACTCGCCCTTGTGCTGCAATTGCAACGGGCCGGGCGGGTGGTGGCAATGGCCGGCGACGGTATCAACGATGCGCCGGCATTGGCGCAGGCAGATATTGGGATTGCCATGGGAACTGGCACCGATGTGGCGATGAACAGCGCGCCAGTGACGCTGGTCAAAGGGGATCTCCGCGGCATTGCCAACGCCCGTGCGCTGTCGGCGGCGACGGTAGCCAACATGCGGCAGAACTTGGCCTTCGCGCTGGTCTATAACGCGCTGGGCGTTTCTCTTGCGGCCGGGCTGCTGTACCCATGGACCGGCTGGTTGTTGTCGCCCATGGTTGCGTCGGCAGCCATGAGTCTGAGTTCTATTTCCGTGCTATCGAACGCGCTGCGCTTGCAGCATGTGGGGCTTGTTAATCGGCGCGCATGAGGCCTCGGTCACGACGGCTTCATAGCACGCTGGGCCCATCGCTCGGTACCTGATCAAGATCAAACTCCTGCGCCCTAAGAAGTTCGATGATGGCCTATCTAATCTGGAGTAGGCACATCGTGGTCAAGCACCGACAGCGCGTACTGCAGGCGATTTTTGGCATCTTTTTGCTGACCTCCACCGTGGGATCCGCCAGCCGCGCAGATACCAAAGAAGAAACCCGAAAAATCATGGACGGGGTGTTCAACGCTATCGCCTATTTGCTGCCGCTGAGCGTTCGCGAAGCCTCGGTCTCTTCGGAATGGGACCGCGAGTTAATCGACAGCAAACTGGCGGTGCTCCGAAATTCTTCCGCAGCGCTGGTTGCGCATACGGCGGACCGGCCACCTGAATTCCGCTTCCTCGCCCAATCATTCGACGACACAGTGCGCGAAATAGACGCTTCTTTTAGAGAAGAATGGCCCTCCTACGCGTTTTTCTCCCTGATGGAATTAACCCAACACTGTGTGGCCTGTCATTCCCAACAGCCCTCTAAAGCACGCATGGAATTCAGTCAACGGCTGCTTTCACGGGTAAATATCGACACGCTAGACGCCACGGAACTGGCTCAGCTGTATGTCGCGACGCGTCAATTCGATGCGGCCATGAGCATCATGGAGCACAAGTTATTGGCGAAAGATCAGGACGCGATTGACCTGGATTCGGCGGGCCTGCCCATCAATTATCTGGCCATCGCCCTAGGCGTTGCCGAGGCACCGAAGCGCGCCGATCAGTTGCTTCAGCAGTTTCAAGCTCGGCCAGATGCCCCTTATTACCTGCAGCAGCGGGTAGCCCATTGGCGCGAGCGCTTGGCAGTTCTGCAACCGCAATTGGTGGCGCCGCCGGAGCTCAAGACTGCGCGGGCGTTATTCGACGGCGCGACTGCGTCTTTGCGCGGTGGCCGGGATCGCATGGCAGCGGTCGATGATTTAGTGATCACGTCAATCTTGCGGCGTTTTATTGCTCTCCAAAAAAAGGCGAGTGGGCCAGCAGTGGCTGAGGCCTACTATCTGTTGGGTGTCATTTCGGTGCGAACAATGGAGCCAAGATATTCAGTGCCAGAGTTGGAAGTCCTGTTTGCTTCGGCGATCAAAGCGAATCCCGGCGGACCTTTTGCTAAGCCTGCGTATTTGATTCTGGAAGAATTTGGCTATGTGCGGGGTGTCCAGCTGGCGCGGGCGGGGAAGCCGAGCAAGCTTATCGATATGACGGAGCTGCGGCATCTGATCGAACCGCAAGGCGCTGCTGCAAAGCATGACGTGCAGCCGGTTCTGCCGACAGCACTTGATGGCGGTCACTAGCATTGTGGAATTCCCGAACTAGGCTTTACTTCCGTCCACTCCTTGGGTCGCGCGATAGACGAGGTGCAGTATGTACGAGCATATTTTGATCCCGACCGATGGCACGAAGCTGTCGGCAAGGGCGGTGAAAACGGGCTTGGGATTGGCCCAAAAACTCGGGGCGCGCGTGACGGCGTTGCATGTCATCGCGCCTTATATGGCTCCCTACTATGAAGGCATGATGATTTACGTGCCGCCCTCGGCGACGGATCCGGAAAGTTATAAACGCGTGACGGAAGCCGAGGCGAAGCGTGTTCTCGATGAGATTGTGGCGGAGGCGCAGACGATCGGCGTGACGTGCGACAGCGCTTTTGTCACCGACCCACAACCGTGGAATGCCGTGATCAACTGTGCGCGCGCAAAAAAATGCGATTTGATCGTCATGGCATCGCATGGACGGCGGGGCTTATCTGGGTTGTTGCTTGGCAGTGAAACCAACAAAGTGCTCACTCATTCGCAAGTGCCCGTACTGGTCTGTCGCTAAGGCACGTTGCCCATGAATGAGGAAGCCTTAACTTTCGCGGAGCGACAGTCGCTGCGAGGTATTGTTGACGGGCAAATTGATGTGCTGCGGGCAAAAATCGTCGCCGCGTTGCGCCAATCGGAGCGTCCGGGCGTTAACGGCTTGGTCAGCCCCATGCATGAAGCTGACAGTGATGACAGGGGTGCCGCGAAACGGGTTGCGGAAACTGCACCAGCCGGACGGCATGTCAGCGAACTGCGTGCTTTGCTCAATGCGCGAACACGCTTGGATGTCGGCAGGGAAGAACGCTGAGAATCTTTTTATTGAATCAGCAGGCGGGGCCGCGGGATGGATATCGGTTAGTTCGAACGCGTTGGGGAATTCGCGCGCAGTGGGTCGAAGCCGCAGGACGTATTTTTGAACGGTGCGGTGGCTTTGAAGGCAGTTTGATTTAGATCAACGCCGCTAGCGCAGCGGGCGGTAAGAAGAGGAGGTGAATTAATTTTCACTGGTGCCCGCACTTAACCTCTCGAATAAACCAGCTCGGAGACCGCTCACGAAAATCACCCGCCGCGTATTGCTCCTAGGCTCGATCATCTTTTTTGTGCCTTTCGGGCTCTTGTCGACAGCCGTGCGGGCGACGGAATCTACCTTCGATGTAGTCGCTGCGATCAGTACCGCGGTTACTAAAGAGGATCACGAAAAAATAGCGGATTTTTATGATGAAGAAGTGGATCAGGCGGTTGAAAAT
>CAIPNE010000569.1 GCA_903866355.1 uncultured Gammaproteobacteria bacterium | reverse complement strand
CCGCCGCCCGTCTTCAGCATTTCATAGCCCGCCTGAGCGTGCCCTTTCACCTTGCTGAATTCCACTTCTGTGAGCTTGCTGGGTTTGTTTAAGACGCTGAGCGGAATTGCGGCCTTCCCCAAATCGTGCAGCAGCCCAGCCAGCCCGGCCTGCCGGGTGGTGTCCTCATCCAGACCCATTCTGCGTGCTAGCGCGAGCATCAAGCCGCACACCGCCACCGAGTGCATATAGGTGTAATCGTCTTTGGATTTCAGCCGGGCGAGGCTAACTAGCGCGCCGGGATGGCGCGTCACCGAGGCGCTGATTTCGTCCACCAGTGGTGCCAAAGCCGCCACATCCACGGAGTTACCCATGCGGGCTTCCTGAAACATAGAGACCACCGCCCCGCGAGCCTGGGCGCACATCTTGACGGCTTTGACGACCTCCGAGGCGGCGCTCACCCGCGCTATGGGGCTAGGGTTGCGCGTGGCCGCCAGTAAGTCGCGCTCGTTCTGGGAGGCTGCCTCCGCCGCGCTGACACCACCCACCACATCGGCACCTTTGTCGGTGTCGATCCAAGCCTCACTCACACCACTCTGGACGATGCGCAGAATGTCCTGCGGATCTTCTAATAAAAAGCGCGTGTTCCAGAAAGGGTGATCCATCCACGAACCGCACAGTTCGCTGAGAAACATCCCCGGCTGCAGTTGCGCAGTGGGAATTTTTTTTAGCATGCGGTCAATTGCTCAGGCGTCCGCGCGAACCCGTGTTCTGGCGCGCCCGCGTGGTGGGCTTGCGGTGTCTGGCGCAGTGGCGACCTCTAGCGCGTCGAGATAGGCCAATGCCTCCTCCCGGGTATCCCCACACATCTCGCGTGAGGGCTGCAATCCGCCACAGCAGCGCGGACGCTGGGGATGTTCATACAAACCGCAGGCGTAACGTGAGGTCAAGTGCAGACAAGCCACGCCCGCCGGCTTGCCTTGCGGCATACCGGGGAAAGGCGTGGAAATCGACAAAGCAACACAGCACGCACCGCACTTAGGCCGGCACCCAGGTGCCTCTGCGGTGCCGACCGCCGTGCTGCGGCCGCTCGACAGCGGGCGCGCAACTGGCGGATTAATAGGTGACACGGCCAACCGCGGATCCGCTAGGAGCCGAATCGCCGGCCACTCGCGGCCAGCTCTGTCAGCAGGGGTGCCGGCTTCCAGTAGAGGTCGCCGTAGCGCACGCGGTATTTCTCCATCGCCGCGACCACTGTTTTCAAGCCCACCGTGTCGCCATAAAACATGGGGCCACCGCGATAGCGCGGCATGCCATAGCCATGGCAGAACAGGACGTCGATGTCGCTGGCACGTTGGGCAATGCCTTCGGCCAGAATGAGCGCGCCTTCGTTAATCATCGAGAACAGCAAACGCTCGATAATTTCCTCGTCGGATACCTCGATCTGCGGCACATTGAGACGCACGGCCTCAGCCTTCGCGAGGGCTGCAACTTCCGGATCAGGCACCGCGTTACGGCCCTCGTAGCGGTAAATACCCGCGCCGGTCTTCTGGCCGTGGCGCCCCATGCCCACCAAAATTTCGATCAGCCGGCAGTAAGCTGGATCGGAGGGCTTTTCTTTCCATTCGTTATTGACCTTGGACAACACATCCAGGCCCGACAGATCGGAGACCGCATTCGGACCCATCGCCATGCCCCATTCGAAAGCCACCCGGTCGATGCGTTCGGCCGGCACGCCTTCTAACAGCATGCGCTGGGCTTCCCGAACATAGGGAAAAAACATCCGGTTGCCCACAAAGCCAAAACACACGCGGACCAACACGCCCATTTTGCGAATGGTTTTGGCCATCGCCATCGTCGTGGCGATAACGTCTTTCGAGGTCTTAGCGCCCCGCACAATTTCCAGCAGCGACATCACGTTGGCGGGTGCAAAGAAATGTAGGCCGATGACGTCTTCTGGGCGCCGCGTGCAGGCGGCAATTTCGTCAACATTTAACGTGGAGGTATTGCTGGCAAGAATCGCCCCGGGCTTACAGACTTCGTCTAATTTGGCGAAGACTTCTTTCTTGATGGACATCGTTTCGAACACGGCTTCGATGACCAGATCAGCCGTACTAATATCCTGATAGTCCAGCGTGGGGGTGATCAGCGCCATGCATTTATCCATCTGCGCTTGCGAGAGCTTGCCCTTTTTGACTGGACCTTCGTAGTTGCCTCGAATGATCGCCATGCCGCGATCCAGGGCCACTTGATTGATTTCCTTGAGCAGCACCGGAATCCCAACATTGACGAAATTCATGGCGATGCCGCCGCCCATGGTGCCACCGCCGATCACGGCGACCTGCTTAATCTCGCGCAACACGGTGTCTTTGGGCACATCGGCCACTTTGGCCGCTTCGCGCTCAGCGAAAAACAGGTGGCGCTGCGCCTTGGAATGGGTGGAGGTCATGCACTTCATAAAAAGGTCACGCTCCACCGCCACCGCCTGCGCGTAAGGCAGGCTCACGGCCGCCTCCACACATTGAATGATTTGTTCGGGGGCGAAAAACCCGCGGATATCGCGCGCGATCGCTTGGCGGTAATCGGCAAAAAAATTCGCGGGCAAATTGGCGGCATCCACCGGCATGTCGCGAACTTTGCGCGGTGGCGTACCCGCGGCCACTAAGCGCTGGGCAAAAGCAATGGCGCCGGCTTGGAGGTCGCCCTCCACCAGTTCGTCGATAACCCCTTGCTGGTGCGCCAGTTTGGCGTTGATGGGTTTGCCGCTGATCATGGCGTCTAGTGCGCCCTTGACGCCCATCAGGCGCGGTAAACGCTGAGTGCCGGTGGCGCCCGGCAACAAACCTAAGGTGACTTCCGGCAACCCGACCTGGGCGCTCGGCAGCGCCACGCGATAGTGGCAAGCCATGGCTGTTTCTAAACCACCTCCGAGCGCGGTACCGAGAATCGCGGCGCCCACCGGTTTGACGCTGTCTTCAATGAGCCGCAGCACTTCGGGCAACCAAGGCTCTTGGATGGGTTTGTCGAATTCGGTAATGTCCGCGCCCGCAATAAACGTGCGGCCGGCGCAAATAAGGACGGCGCCCTGCGCGTCGGTGTCATCGGCCAACTGCGTAAAGGCGCTGGCCAAACCGGCCCGCACGGGTAAAGAAAGCGCGTTAACGGGCGCATTGTCCACGGTGATGAGCGCGATGTTGCCGACTCGGCTATACGTAACGGGTGCTGACATGGTGAATTTCCTGATGGGTAGTGCGGCCCCGTAGCGATCGCCACGGGCGAATGAGGCAGTGCAAACCTAAATACTTGCCCGGAAGTATAGCGAACAGCCTTGGGCCGCAGCCAGCAGCGAGGCGCACCTTTCTGCCGCGCCCCATCATCTGAGGACAAGAAAACATTGCAAACCGATTGAGTGCGACGCGCTAGATGCATAAAGTTTACGTTCCGGTCAGTCTTGACGGACCGACCACAGGGACGAACATGACCTATTCCATTACCAAGCTCTCACGTGAGTTCGGCGTCACGGCGCGCACCCTGCGATTCTACGAATCCGAAGGCATACTGCAGCCGGCACATCGGGGCACCACGCGCGTATTTTCCGAACAAGACCGGCTCCGCCTGGCCTTTGCGTTGCGCTCGCGCCGGTTGGGACTGTCGCTGGCAGAGATCCGCGAGATTGCCTGCCTGTATGATTCGGAATCGCACGGGGAAGATGCCCGGCACACGCTGCAACGACTTGGGCGAATCAGAGAACATCGCCAGCGACTGCTCAGCCGCATCGCCGATGCCAACGACGCACTGCAGGCCATCGACGAACTAGAAGCCAAGGTTTTAGCCGCCATGAAAATCAGACCCGACACCGCCAACGACAGCCAACTGCCGCTCGCACTGACCTAAAATCCTGCGTTGGCCATAGGCCGCGCCCCATTCCCAGCTTTGGAGTCCCCATGCCCGTATTGAAAACCCGCGTCGAGCGTCAAAGTGCGCAGTTCAGCGCGAATGTCGCCGCCATGAGCGCCTTGGTGGAAGACCTGCGCGGCCGCGTTGAAAGCATCAGTGCCGGCGGCGGTCGACAGGCTCGAGAGAAGCACTTAAAGCGCGGCAAGCTGCTGCCACGGGATCGCATCGACCAACTGTTAGACCCCGGCAGCGCGTTCCTCGAATGCTCCCAACTGGCGGCCTACGGCATGTATGAGGGCGAAGTCCCGGCCGCCGGGGTTATCACCGGCATTGGCCGCAT
>CAIPNE010000568.1 GCA_903866355.1 uncultured Gammaproteobacteria bacterium | reverse complement strand
GCGCCGCCGTGTTGGGCGCCAGAGGGGCCGTTAACGGACGCTCGCACGGCGCGCCCACGGGTAAGTCGGCGGCGATCTCGGCAAGTTCCTGACTGACATCTGCGCAGGTGACAGCATCAAAGCCATCAAGCCCTAACTGCTCGCCCAGCACGCGTAGAATTTTCCACGCGGGCCGCGCGTCACCGGGAGGTTTGGCCACGCTGTTAAAGGTCTGCCATTCGCCATAGGCGTTCACGAAACTGCCTTCGTTTTCCGCGTGCAACGCAATGGGCAATAACACGCTGGCCAAGGACTCCAAAGTGGGCGTGACGTAGGCACTGAGTGCCACCACGCACTGGGCCTGCGCCAGCGCAGTACCGGCTAGGGCGGGCTGCGCGAGGTCGGCATCGGGTTCGAAACCCAGCACCAGATAGGCCTTAAGCGGCGTTGCCCATTGGCCCAGCGCGGTCGCGCCCGGTTGGGCCACTCTCGCCCCACCCGGTCCACGATGCGGCACCGCGCCAGCCAGCCAAGCACCCGCGCTGTTGGCGCCCTCGGTGAGGCAGCCGAGGCGGCTGTCGGTGAGCGTCGCGAGCGCGTTGGCCAGCGCCAGCAGTTGGCCGCGCGCACTGTGCCGACCGATTTCGTTCGCCACCACAATGACGGAGCGGCTAGCACCGGCGAGCGTGGCCGCGTAGCGGCGGTGCTGGTCGTGCACGACACAGCCCTGCAGGGTATTTATGGTCTCCAGATTATCGCCGGCTTCGGCTGCCGCGCGCACGATGGCGCCGAGGGCTGCGGCATAACCTTGGGGCTGACTTTGAATGCGATCAGCGAGGTCGAAGTTGTAATCCTCAGCCAGCGCATCCAGCACCAGCACCTGCGCCCCGCGCAACGCAGCTTGGCGAATGCGGTGATGGAGCAACGGCTGGTCATGGCGGGGATAGCCGCCCACCACCAACACCGCGTCCGCGTGGCTGAGGTCAACGAGCGTGAAGTCCAAGCCTGGCGCTAGCGGTTCGAGGTCATCAGCGCTGAAATCTTGTTGGCGCAAGCGATGGTCAATATTGGAACTGCCCAAGCCGCGCGCCAAACGCTGCATCAAGAAGAATTCTTCGTTAGTGCTGGAAGGCGCCGCGAGCGCCCCCAAAGATTCGCCGTGGGCGGCGAGGCCTGCGCACGCCGCTTTGAAAGCGGATTCCCAATCACACTCGCGCCAAACACCGTTTTCTTTCACCCGCGGGGCCAACAAGCGCTGCTCGTGGCGCAGGCCTTGGTAGCTAAAACGGTCGCGGTCCGAGATCCAGGTTTCGTTGATGGATTCGTTTTCGCGCGGCACCACGCGCTTCACAACCGGCCCCTTGAGATGGGCATTGAGGTTGGAGCCCACACAATCGTGAGGGGCAATGGTCGGGCGCTGCTGAAGTTCCCAGGCACGTGCGGAGTAGCGATAAGGTTTTGAGGTCAAGGCACCGACGGGGCAGAGATCGATCACATTGCCCGACAATTCGGACGTCATAGCCTGCTCGACGTAAGTGCCGATTTCCATGTGTTCGCCACGACCCGTGGCACCCAACTCGCGCAATCCGGCCACTTCTTCGCCAAACCGAACACAGCGCGTGCAATGGATACAGCGCGTCATATCAGTCTGCACCAGCGGGCCGATATTTTTATCGCGAACGACGCGTTTGCGCTCGGCGTATTGGGAGATATCGCTGCCGTAGCCCACGGCGAGATCTTGTAATTCGCATTCGCCGCCTTGGTCGCAAATGGGGCAGTCCAGCGGATGGTTAATCAACAAAAATTCCATGGTGGCCTGTTGGCCAGACACGGCTTTTTCAGATTTTGTGAAAACCTTCATGCCTTCCATCACCGGCGTGGCGCAGGCGGGTTGGGGCTTGGGCGCGCGTTCCACTTCCACTAGGCACATGCGGCAATTGGCCGCGACTGTGAGCTTTTTGTGGTAGCAAAAGCGCGGGATATAAATGCCGGCAGCGTCGGTCGCGTCGATCAGCATTTGGCCTTTCGAAGCCTGTAACGCGCGTCCGTCGACTTCGATATTGACCGTCTCTTCACTCATGGCTGCAGCCGGCCTCAGGCAACGGACGAGTGCTTAGCAAACATGCTGCACCCGTGCTCGATGTAGTGTTCAAATTCGTGGCGGAATCGCTTTACGAAGCTACGCACCGGCATCGCCGCTGCATCGCCCAACGCGCAGATAGTCCGGCCTTCCATTTTGGCGGCGACGTTATCGAGTCGTGCGAGGTCTTCTATTTTGCCCTGCCCATTCACAATCCGGGTGAGCATCCGATACAACCAGCCCGTGCCCTCGCGGCACGGCGTGCACTGGCCGCAGGATTCTGAGTAATAAAAACGGGAAATGCGCTTGAGCACCATGACCAAATCGGTGGTGTCGTCCATCACGATGACCGCGCCGGAACCCAGCATAGAACCCGCTTTACTGATGGAGTCGTAGTCCATGTCGAGTTCCATCATGACTTCGCCCGGCAGCACCGGTACCGAGGATCCACCGGGGATAACCGCCTTGAGCGGGCGCCCGCCGCGCATGCCGCCAGCGAGTTCTAACAACGACCGAAATGGCGTACCCAGCGGTACTTCGAAATTACCCGGGCGTTCGACATGACCGCTGACCGAGAAAATTTTAGTGCCCGCGTTATTGGGTTTGCCGTAACCGGAAAACCATTCGACCCCTTTGCGCAGGATGATCGGCACCGACGCCAAGGACTCGGTATTGTTGATGGTGGTCGGTTGGCCGTATAGCCCATAGCTCGCGGGGAAAGGTGGCTTGAAGCGTGGTTGGCCTTTTTTGCCTTCGAGCGATTCGAGTAGGGCGGTTTCCTCACCGCAGATGTACGCACCCGCGCCCAAATGATCGTGGAGATCAAATTCGATGCCCGAGCCCAAGATATTTTTACCCAAATAACCCGCTGCATAGGCTTCTTTCAGCGCGCCGACGAACCGGGTGTAGGGCTCATCCATGAATTCGCCACGCATGTAGTTATAGCCGGCCGTCGCGCCAATGGCGTAACCGGCGATCGCCATGCCCTCTACCAGCGCGTGCGGATTAAAGCGCAGGATGTCGCGGTCTTTGCAGGTACCAGGCTCGCTTTCGTCCGAGTTACACACCACGTATTTCTGAATACCAGGCGTCTTGGGCATGAAGCTCCACTTAACGCCGGTCGGGAAGCCAGCACCGCCCCGCCCTCTCAGACCCGAGGCTTTGACCTGATCGATGATTTCTGCGGGTGGGGTTTTCTCGCGCACGATGCGCTCCCACACGGAATAGCCGCCCAGCTTGCGATAGGTTTCCATGGACCATGGGTTAGCGTGGCCCAAGGTTTCGAAACAGGTGAGATTTAGCGGGATATTGCTCATGTTAGGGCATCCAAGATCTCGTCTACTTTCCCCGGGGTGAGATTTTCGTAGTAGACATGGTCCACCATCATCATGGGCGCCCCGCAGCAAGCGGCGAGACATTCTTCTTCGGGCTTGAGGTAGATGCGCCCGTCGCTGGTGCTAGCACCGGTCTTGATGCCCAGCTTGCGCTCTACGTGCTCCACCAAGTCGTCGCTACCCCGCAGCATGCACGAGATGTTGGTACAAATTGACACACTGTGCCGACCTACCGGTTTGGTCTCGTACATGGAATAGAAACTGGCGACCTCGTAGACCGCAATCTTGGCCATGCCAAGGTAGGCCGCCACCGCGTCCATGAGAGGCGTGGTCAAAAACCCATTGTTCTCATGCTGTACTTCGCGCAGCGCCGCCAAAATGGCCGACTGTTTGCGCTCTGGCGGATATTTAGCAACCCATTCGTCGATGACGTGGCAGGCATGCTCTGAGAGTAGGGATAAGTGGCTGTTCATCACGCGGTGCTTGCGCCTGTTATCGGTCAATTTCGCCGAACACGATGTCCATCGTGCCGATGATCGCCACGACATCCGCCAGCATGTGGCCTTGTACCAGTTCGTTCATGGCGGCCAGATGGGGGAAGCCTGGCGCGCGGGCCTTCAGCCGATAGGGCTTATTGGCACCATCGGACACGAGGTAAATCCCGAACTCGCCTTTGGGGTGTTCTACCGCCGCGTAGGCCTCGCCTGCAGGCACGCAGTAGCCTTCCGTAAAATGCTTGAAGTGATGAATGAGCGACTCCATATCGCCTTTCATGTCGGCCCGGCTGGGTGGCGTGAGTTTGTGGTCCTCGAGCATCACGGGTCCGGGATTGGCGCGCAGCCATTGCACACACTGTTTGATGATGCGCGCCGACTGGCGCATTTCTTCGATGCGCACTAGGTACCGGTCGTAGCAGTCGCCATTCACTCCGATGGGGATGTCGAAATCCATGAGGTGGTAGACCTCATAGGGCTGCTTTTTGCGTAAGTCCCACGCCACCCCTGAACCGCGCAACATAGGACCCGTGAAGCCCAGCGCTTGGGCCCGTTCAGGCGTCACGATCCCGATGTCCACGGTGCGCTGTTTCCAGATCCGGTTGTCGGTGAGGAGGGTTTCGTATTCGTCGACGCAAGCGGGGAAGCGATCGGCGAAGTCTTCGATGAAGTCCAGCATCGAGCCTTGTCGATTGGCGTTCAACTCGCGGACCATTTTGTCGCTGCGCAGTTTAGATGCTTGGTACTGCGGCATGCGATCTGGCAAGTCGCGGTAGACGCCGCCGGGCCGGTAATAAGTGGCGTGCATCCGCGTGCCAGACACGGCCTCGTAACAATCCATGAGGTCTTCGCGCTCACGGAAACAGTATAAAAACACGGTCATCGCGCCGATGTCCAAGCCGTGCGCGCCTAGCCACATCAGGTGGTTTAAGACGCGGGTGATTTCGTCGAACATCACTCGGATATATTGCGCGCGCACCGGCGGGGTAACGCCCAACAGCCGCTCGATAGCCATCACGTAGGCGTGCTCATTGCACATCATGGAAACGTAATCGAGCCGGTCCATGTAACCAATGCTTTGGTTGAATGGCTTGCTCTCGGCAAGTTTTTCGGTACCCCGGTGCAATAAGCCAATGTGCGGATCTGCGCGTTCAATGACCTCGCCGTCCATCTCCAGCACCAAGCGCAATACGCCGTGGGCCGCAGGGTGCTGCGGACCGAAGTTGAGGGTCATGTTACGAATTTCAGGCATAGCGCTACGCTCTCAATGGCCTTTGTTAGCGTCGCTACGGATGACGCGCGGCACCAGGACTCGACTCTCAATAGACACCGGCTGATACACCACGCGCTGCTTTTCGGCGTCGTAGCGGACCTCGACATAGCCTTCCAACGGAAAGTCTTTGCGGAACGGGTGGCCAATAAAACCATAGTCCGTTAACAGGCGGCGCAAATCTGGGTGCCCTTCAAACAGAATACCGAATAGGTCGAAGGCTTCTCGTTCATACCAATCCGCGCAGGGCCAAATCTCGGTGACCGACGGCAGACGCGGTGGTTCTTCGGCCAACCAGACTTTGAGTCGCAACCGCCGATTATGCGCGGTAGACAGTAAGTGGTAGACCACGGCGAAACGGCCGGGCATCGCGGCCTCCGGGCTCGTTGCGGGCGCCGCAGCCACCCCCCGACTAAAGCCCGCTGAACTCGCCTCGTGAGTAGTCCAATCGGCCTGCCCATAGGTTTGGTAGTCCACGCCGGAGAGGTCAACTAACAGCCGGAAGGATAAATCTGGGGCATCGCGCAGAATTTGCCCGACCACGCCAATATCTGCCGCAGCGATAATGGC